>JAEZKN010000517.1 GCA_023415395.1 Actinomycetes bacterium | reverse complement strand
CCCTTGGCCTGCGGCGAGGTCCCGTCGAAGTCGAGGATCAGCCGCTCCCCCTCGGGGTCGTCGGCCGCGGTGCGGGTGAGCGTGATCCGCTGCGTGTGCAGCTGGGGCTCGTCGACGCCGTCGTGCTCGGCGTAGTCCTCCCACGTCCAGCTGCCGACCGGGATCTGGCTGAGGATCTCGCGGCGGTAGGTGTCGGTCGTGCGGGTGATGATCGCGTCGAAGCAGGACTCGACGGTCTCCACGCCGTAGCGGTCGAAGAGCTCGCCGAGCCGGCGCGCGCCCATGAGGCAGGCGGAGCACTCGGCGTCGAGGTCGGCGGCCAGCGACTCGGGCATGCGGGAGTTGCGGGTCATGATCGCGAGCGCTGCGCGGTTGGGCACGCCGGCGTCCCACAGGCGGATCGGGGGGACCATCAGGCCCTCCTCGAAGACGCTGGTGGCGTTGCTCGGCATCGAGCCGGGGACGGCGCCGCCGATGTCGTCGTGGTGGCCGAAGGCCTGCACGAAGGCCACGACCTTGCGGTCGCCCTCGGGGCCGGAGAAGACCGGCACGGTCACGCAGAGGTCGGGCAGGTGACCGATGCCGCCCTCGGAGCGATAGACGTCGTTGTGGAAGAAGACGTCACCCTCCCGCATCTCCTCGATCGGGAAGTCGCGGGCGACCGGGTGCACGAGCGCGGAGTAGGAGCGGCCGGTGAGCTTGCGCAGCAGCCGGTCGTGGATGCCCGCGCGGAAGTCGTGCGCGTCGCGGATCATCGGGCTCCGGCTGGTGCGGGCGATGGCGGTCTCGACCTCCATCTCGACGCTGGCCAGCGAGCCCTGCACGATCTCGACGAGCACCGGGTCGGCGCTGGCCCCGGCGTCCGCGGTCAGGCTGCCGAAGGGGAACTGGGTGGGGGCGCGGCGGCTCATGCGTTGCTCCCTTCCTGGTTGCGGGTGACGATCAGGTTCAAGAACTCGTCGACGCGGACGTCGAACCCGGGGTGGACGGGGACGGTCGAGCCGAACTCCTCGACGATGACCGGGCCGTGGACCACGGTGCCGGGCGTCAGGTCGGTGCGCCACAGGACGGGGGTGTCGAGGTAGCCCTGCTCGGGCTCGAAGCAGACGCCGCGCCGGCCCTTCTCCACCGGGGTGCTGCCGTCGCCGTCGTGGCGCTGGATCTCCGGGCGCTGGATCGGGCCGATGCCGGAGACGCGGAGGTTCACCCACTCGACCTGCTGCGAGGCGTCGCCGGAGAAGTCGTAGCCGTAGAGAGCCCGGTGCTCGGCGTGGAACGCGGCGGCGACCGCGTCGGGGTCGAGGTCGGCGTCGACCGGCACCCGCACCTCGAAGGCCTGGCCGAAGTAGCGCAGGTCGGCGGTCCGGTCGAACTGGTGCTCGGCGGGGTCGAAGCCCTCCTTGGTGAGCGCCTCGGCGGCCTGCGCGGTGAGGTCGTCGTAGATGCCGGCGACCGCCTGGGGGTCGAACTTGTCGGCGAGGGTGACGTGCGTGCGGACGTAGTCGTTCTTCACGTCCACGGTGAGCAGTCCGAAGGCCGAGACGTTGCCGGGGTTCGGCGGCACCAGCACGGTGCGCACGTCGAGGACGTCCATCAGCCGGCACAGCAGCAGCGAGCCCGAGCCGCCGAAGGTGGTCAGCGTGAAGTCGCGGACGTCGAGGCCGCGCTTGACCGTGACCTGGCGCAGCGCGTTGGCCTGGTTCCACGCGGAGATCTCCAGGATCCCGGTGGCGCAGGCCTCCGGGCTGAGGCCGAGCTGCTCGGCGAGCGCCTCGATGCCGGCGCGCGCGGCGTCGACGTCGAGCGGGATCTCACCGCCGAGCAGGTGCGGGGGGATCCGGCCGAGGAAGACGTGGGCGTCGGTGATCGTGACCTCGGTGCCGCCCTTGCCGTAGCAGAGGGGGCCCGGGTCCGCGCCGGCCGACTGCGGGCCGACCTTGAGGGTGCCCTCGGGGCTGAGCCAGGCGATGGAGCCGCCGCCGGCCCCGACCGTGACCACGTCGATCATCGGGATCTTCGAGGGGAACGCGCCGACCGAGCCCTCGGTCGTCAGCGTCGGCTCGCCGTCGATGACGACGGACACGTCGGTCGACGTACCGCCGCCGTCGGAGGTGAGGACCCGGTCGAAGCCGGCGACCTTGGCGATCAGTGCGGCACCGAGGGCGCCGGCGGCCGGGCCGGAGAGGACGGTCGTGATCGGTTGGTGCACGACCTCGTCGGCCGACAGCACGCCGCCGTTGGACTTCATCACGTAGAACGGGATCGTCCGGTCGTCGTAGGCCGTGAGCCGGCTCTTGATGTTGTTGACGTAGGCCGAGAGCCGCGGCTTGACGGCGGCGTCGACGAGGGTGGTCATCGCCCGCTCGTACTCGCGGTACTCGCGCAGCACCTCGCTCGAGAGCGACACGACCGCGTCGGGGTGCTCCTCGGCGAGCACGGCGCGCATCCGCTCCTCGTGCTCGGGGTTGGCGTAGGCGTGGAGGAAGCAGACGCCGAGGGTGGTGATCCCCTGCGCCTTGAACCAGCGAGCGGCCGCCCGGGCGCCCTCCTCGTCGAAGGGGCGCACCTCGGCGCCGGTGAAGTCGAGTCGGCCCTCGACGCCCTTGACCAGGTCGCGCGGGACGATCCGGTCGGGCTTGACCCAGAAGTAGGAGTTGCCGTAGCCGTCGGGCACCGACTGGCGGGCGATCTCCAGCATGGCCTCGTAGCCCGCGGTGGTGATGAAGCCGAGCCGGTCGACCTTGCCCTCGAGCAGCTGGTTGGTCGCCACCGTCGTGCCGTGGCTGACCGCGTCGATGTCCGCCCCGGACGCGCCGAGCAGGCCGAGGACCTTGTCGATGCCGGCGAGGAACCCGTCGGCCGGGTTGCTCGGCGTCGACGGCGTCTTCGTCGTGACGAGCTCTCCCGAGTCCTCGTCGAAGGCGACGACGTCGGTGAACGTGCCGCCGGTGTCGATGCCGATCCGGATGCGCCGGGTCATGACTGGGTCCCTTCCAGGTGGGGCAGGTGGTACGTGGTGGTCTGGGCCGAGCTCGCGACCAGCCGGCCCGACGCGACGACGTGGGCGGGCGCGTCGTGGTGTCCGACGACCTCGCGCAGCGTCGCGTGGTGGTGGACGACGAGGTCGGCGTTGCCGCCCTCGGTGAGCCGGTGCCCGACCACGCCGAGGACGTCGGCCGCGGTGGTCGTGACGGCGTCGTACACGAGGTCGATGCCGGCGGTGTCGATCGCCTCCAGCGCGTGGGCGGCGAGGAACGCGATCTCGACCATGTTGTGGCGGCCGAAGGGGTAGTAGGCGTCCTCGATGTCGTCCTGGCCCAGCGCCACGGGCACGCCCATCGCGGTCAGCTCGCGGACGGGCAGGTGCAGCGGGCCGGTGTGCGGGGCGCTGACGAAGCCGAGGCCGGCGCGCTTGGCGAGGCCGGCGAGGCGCTCGAGGCTGGGCCGGGCGTAGAGGCCGACCGCTCGGGCGTGGTTGGCGACGCCGCGGCCGACCAGTCCGTGGGTGAGCATCGCGGTCGCCAGCATCTCGGTCGTGCGGAGGCTGGCGTCCCCGGCGTCCTCGACCAGCCTCGCCACGCGGCGGCCGTGCTCCGCGGCGAGGGCGCACATCCGGTTCACGTGCTCGTGG
Source organism: Actinomycetes bacterium (assembly GCA_023415395.1). Classification (GTDB taxonomy): domain Bacteria; phylum Actinomycetota; class Actinomycetes; order Propionibacteriales; family Nocardioidaceae; genus Nocardioides. The sequence continues at coordinate 506 of JAEZKN010000517.1, read as the reverse complement.
GCGTCGGCGTCGGTGTGCTCGATCCACGGGATGCCGCCGACGACGTCCGCGCCCAGCTCGACCGCCTCGCGGACCAGCTCCTCGGCGCCCGGGTCGCACAGCAGGCCGGCCTGCGGGAACGCGACGACCTGGAGGTCGACCACGCCGCGGAACTCCTCCCGCAGGGCGAGCAGCGGGATCACGCCCTCCAGCCGGGCCTTGGTGTCGACGTCGGCGAACGCCAGGACGTGCCGCACGCCGTGCTGGACGGCCTGGAGCACGGCGGCCCGCGCGTTCGGCTCGATCCAGGTGCGGTCGTAGTCGGCCTTGACCGCCGAGGCGAGCTCGATGGAGTGGAGCGCCGAGCCCATGTCGCTCGCGGTGTAGGCCGTGAGGGCGGCGTCCCCGATCCGGTCGAGCGTGTGCACCTTGTCCAGGTGCATGTGACCGTTGGCGAAGCTCTCGGTGACCAGGCCGCCGGCCGCGTCGATCTCCTCGCGGCCGCTCAGCGTCTCCCGGCCGATGAC
>JAEZKN010000515.1 GCA_023415395.1 Actinomycetes bacterium | reverse complement strand
AGCGAGCGCAAAGGCGCCTCCGGTGCCGAAGACCTGGACTTCATCTGACCGGTAAGCCAGGGCAACACCGGGCGCGCAGGGTGCGCCAGACGGATGGATTGCAGCCGCGGACACCGCATTGCCCGCGTCTCTTTACAACCGGGTAACGCTCAACCCGCGTCGACCAATCAGTCGCCCAGCTCGACGACCACGTCGACCCGGTTCTCGCCGGCGGGCGCGGTCGTGGTGGGGCCCAGACGCCGCAGCATGGCCAGCGACGCCGTGTTGTCGCTGGTGACGGTCGTGACGAGGCGGGTGACGCCGGCCGGTCGCTGGCGCATCAGCTCCGCGAGCAGGGCCGAGGCGACGCCGCAGCCCTGCCACTCGTCGAGCACCGTCACGGCGACGTCGGCCGCCGCGGGGTCGTCGGGGTAGCGGATGATCCGTGCCACCCCGACGGGGACGCCGACGTGGTCCGCGCCGATGACGACCAGCGCCAGGGCGACGTGGTCGATGCCGTCGACGTCGTCGACGAGGTGGTGGAGCAGGGTCTCGCTCAGGCGGGAGACCGTGGTGAGGAACCGGTGGTAGCGAGCATCCGCGGAGAGCTGCTCGAAGCCCGCCCGCAGGGCCTCGCGGTCCCCGGGGTCCAAGGGCCAGACGAGCGCGAGGGATCCGTCGCGCAGTCGCGCCTCCGCGATCACGCCGCCTGCCTCATGCTGCCTGCCTCATGCCGCCCGCCACGGGGGCCAGTCTGCTGGACCCGGGCCGGCCCCGCAGGCGCACCGCGGAATGGACGCAGCCCCGCGACCGTTGGGGATCCCATGACGACGATCGGACTCATCGGAGCAGGGAACATCGGCAGCACCGTGGCGCGCCTCGCCGTGCAGGCGGGGTACGACGTCGTGCTGAGCAACAGCCGCGGACCGGAGACGCTGAGCGACCTGGTGGCCGAGCTCGGCGACCGCGCCCGGGCGGCGACGCCGGAGGAGGCGGCCGCGGCCGGCGACGTGGTGGTCGTCACGATCCCGCTCAAGGCGATCGACCAGGTGCCGGTCGAGCCGCTGCGCGGCAAGGTCGTCATCGACACCGGCAACTACTACCCGCAGCGCGACGGGCAGATCGCCGCGCTCGACGACGAGTCCACGACGACCTCGGAGATGCTCCAGGCGCACCTGCCCGAGTCGCGGGTCGTCAAGGGCTTCAACAACATCAACTACGGGGCGCTGCGCGAGCTCGCGCGGCCCCACGGCGACCCCGAGCGCAGCGTGCTGGCGATCGCCGGCGACGACGCCGAGGCCAAGGCGACGGTCGCGCGGGTCCTCGACGACCTCGGCTTCGACGCCTACGACGCCGGCCCGCTCAGCGAGGGTTGGCGCTTCCAGCGCGACGAGCCGGCGTACGCCGAGCTCTACTCCGCCGACCCGCCGGGCACCTGGCCGCCGCAGCAGCACCGCCGGGTCGACCAGGCGTTCCTCGTCGAGCAGCTCGGCAAGGCCAAGCGCTACCGCGACATGTGAGGCCGGCGACAAACCGCCGCGCGACCCGGACGGGCTCCTCGATACGATCGAGGGGCCCGTTCCCCATCGCAAGGAGCCACCGTGTCCGACCTCAAGATCGTTCTCGCCCACGCCGACGAGCGTGAGGACCGGACGGTCACGACCGGCACCAAGGCGTGGGAGCTCTTCCGCGACGACGACACCGTGATCGCGGCCCGGGTGAACGGTGAGCTCAAGGACCTGTCCTACGTGCTCGCCGACGGTGACGTCGTCGAGGGCGTCGCCATCGACAGCCGCGACGGCCACGACATCCTGCGCCACTCCACCGCGCACGTGATGGCCCAGGCCGTCCAGCAGCTGTGGCCCGAGGCGAAGCTCGGCATCGGTCCGCCCGTCGAGAACGGCTTCTACTACGACTTCGACGTCGAGACCCCGTTCGTGCCCGAGGACCTCGCGAAGATCGAGACCGCGATGCGGAAGATCATCAAGGAGGGCCAGCGCTTCGAGCGCCGGGTGACCACGGACCACGACGCCATCGGCGAGCTCAAGGACGAGCCGTACAAGATCGAGCTGATCGGCCTGAAGGGCGCGGGTGCCTCCGACGGCGCGGCCGAGGGCGCGAGCGTCGAGGTCGGCGCCGGCGAGCTCACCATCTACGACAACGTGCGCCGCAACGGCGACGTCGCGTGGAGCGACCTGTGCCGCGGCCCGCACCTGCCCACCACCAAGCGGATCCCGGCCTTCAAGCTGATGCGCACCGCGGCGGCGTACTGGCGCGGCGACGAGAAGAACAAGCAGCTCCAGCGCATCTACGGCACCGCCTGGGAGTCCAAGGAGGCGCTCGAGGCCCACCTGCACCGGATCGAGGAGGCCGAGCGTCGCGACCACCGCAAGCTCGGGCGCGACCTCGACCTGTTCAGCTTCCCCGACGAGATCGGCTCCGGCCTCGCGGTCTTCCACCCCAAGGGCGGGGTGATCAAGCGCGAGATGGAGGACTACGTCCGCCTGCGGCACATCGAGGAGGGGTTCCAGTACGTCGGCACCCCGCACATCACCAAGGAGGGGCTCTTCCACACCTCCGGGCACCTGCCGTACTACGCCGACACCATGTTCCCGCCGATGGAGCTCGAGGGCGCGAGCTACTACCTCAAGGCGATGAACTGCCCGATGCACAACCTGATCTTCCGGTCGCGCGGGCGGTCCTACCGCGAGCTGCCGCTGCGGCTCTTCGAGTTCGGCTCGGTCTACCGCTACGAGAAGTCCGGGGTCGTCCACGGCCTGACCCGCGTGCGCGGCCTGACCCAGGACGACTCGCACTCCTACGTCACCCCTGAGCAGGCGCCCGGCGAGATCAAGCACCTCCTCGACTTCGTGCTCGGCCTGCTGCGCGACTTCGGGATCGACGACTTCTACCTCGAGCTCTCGACTCGCGACGACTCCAAGCCCGACAAGTTCGTCGGCTCCGACGAGGACTGGGAGACGGCGACCAAGGTCCTCGAGGACGTCGCGGTCGAGTCCGGGCTCGAGCTGGTCGCCGACCCGGGCGGCGCCGCGTTCTACGGCCCGAAGATCTCGGTGCAGGCGCGTGACGCGATCGGCCGCACCTGGCAGATGTCGACGATCCAGTACGACTTCAACCAGCCCAAGGGCTTCGAGCTGGAGTACCAGGCCGCGGACGGCTCCCGCCAGCAGCCGGTGATGATCCACTCCGCGAAGTTCGGCTCGCTGGAGCGCTTCTTCGGCGTGCTCGTCGAGCACTACGCCGGCGCCTTCCCTCCGTGGCTCGCGCCCGTCCAGGTGCAGGCGATCCCCGTCGCCGACGCCTTCAGCGACTACCTCCACGACGTCGCGAAGCAGATGCGCACCCGCGGCCTGCGCGTCGAGGTCGACGACTCCGACGACCGGATGCAGAAGAAGATCCGCAACGCGCAGCTGCAGAAGGTGCCGTTCATGATGATCGCGGGGGCCGACGACGTCGCCGCCGGTGCGGTGTCCTTCCGCTACCGCGACGGTCGCCAGGACAACGGCGTGCCGGTCGAGGAGGCGATCCAGCGGGTCGTCGACGCGGTCGCCTCGCGCGAGCAGGTCTGATCGGGGTGCGCCGCGGGGCGGCGGCGCTGGTCGCCGCCGCGCTCCTGCTCACTGCCTGCAGCGACGGCGACGGCGGGGAGCAGGGGAGCGCGCCCCCGGGCGATCCAGAGCCGCGTCCGACCTCGGTCGTCGAGCCCACGCAGGAC
>JAEZKN010000064.1 GCA_023415395.1 Actinomycetes bacterium | reverse complement strand
CGTGCCGGCCGAGCTCGTGAAGCACGCCGGAGACGTACGCCGGGCCGAGGCCCGCGCCGCCGTGCTCCTCCGGCACGAGCGCGCCCACCAGGCCGGCGTCGGCGAGGCGGCGCCAGAGGTCGGCGTCGTGCGGCGTGCCGGCGTCGAGGCGGGCGCGCAGGTGGTCGAGGTCGCAGTGACGGTCGAGCAGGTCGGTGGTGAGCTTGAGCAGCTCCTGCCGGTCGCTGTCGACGTCGCCGGGAAGCATCGTGGTCATGAGGGTCGCGGCTCCATCGGTAGGCCGAGCACTCGCTCGCTGATGATGTTGCGCTGGATCTCGTTCGTGCCGCCGAAGATCATCGCGGCACGGGCGTACCAGTAGCGGTGGTGCCAGTCGGCCCAGGCGCGGCGGGTGGGGTCGTCGGCGCCGGGCAGGGCCGACGGGTCCCCGACGACGGCACCGTCCGCCTCCATCAGCCGCAGGCCGGTGGCGAAGATGTCGTGCTGCATCTGGGTCCAGAACACCTTGTTGATGCTGGCGGTCCGGTCGAGGTCGCCCCCGGCCTCCGCCACCCGCGCCAGGCGGTAGACGTTCGCGCGGTAGACCTCGGTCTCGACCAACACGCGGCCGAGCTCGTCGAGGGCGTGCGCGTCGTCGGCGAGGTCGCGGGTGTCGACGAGCGCGGCCAGCGCCTCGACGTCACGGGTGAACTTCGCGTGGTCGCCGAAGACGGCGCCGCGCTCGAAGCCGAGCGTCGACATCGCGACCTTCCACCCTTGCCCGACCTCGCCGACCACCTGGTCGACGGGCACGCGGACGTCGGTGAAGAAGACCTCGGCGAAGCCCTCGGTCCCGTCGACCATGGCCAGCGGCCGGACCTCCACACCCGGCGAGCGCAGGTCGATGCAGAGGAAGGTGATGCCGTCGTGCTTGCGCCGCTTGCCGGCCTCGGGGTCGGTGCGCACGAGCGCGAAGATCCAGTCGGCGAAGGCGCCCATCGAGGTCCAGATCTTCTGGCCGTTGACGACGAAGTGGTCGCCGTCGAGGTCGGCCCGGGTGCGCAGCGAGGCCAGGTCGGACCCGGATCCGGGCTCGCTGAAGCCCTGGCACCACACGGTGCGGCACGCCAGCAGGTCCGGGATCCAGCGAGCGCACTGCTCGGGAGTGCCGTACTGCATGAGCACCGGGCCCAGCAGGTAGAGCCCGCCCATGTTGATCCGCTCGGGCGCCCCGGCGCGGTAGTACTCCTCGGCGAAGGCGATCGAGCGGCGCAGGCCGGCGTCGCGGCCGCCGTACTCACGCGGCCAGTCGACGGCGGCGTACCCACCGTCGAAGAGCGTGCGCTCCCACTCGCGGTGGAGCTCGAAGCCCTCGCGGCCGGTCCAGGCGGGCAGCGGCTCGGCCGGGACGTGCTCGGCGAGCCACTGGCGCACCTCGGCGCGGAACTCCTCGACGTCGTCGGGCAGAGCCTCGTGGACGGGGGTGCTCATGCGACCAGCCCCAGCACGCCGGACACCTCGGCCATCGTGTCGGCGTAGTCGTCGTCACCGAGCCGGAGGGAGATGTTGACCGCGTCGGCGCCGGCCTCGGCGTAGCGGTCGACGAACTCGCGCAGCGCGCGCAGGTCGCCGGTGAAGCGCACGCCGGCGACGGCGTGCTGGTCGCGGCGGTCGCGACCGGCCTCCTCGAGGAGGCGGCAGTAGGTCGCGTGGTGCTCGCTGAACTCCGAGATCGTCAGGTTGTACGGGTACCAACCGGTCCCGACGGTGGCCGCCCGGCGCAGAGCAGGACCCGAGTGGCCGGCGACCAGCATCCGGGGCAGCGGCCGGTCGACGCCGTCGACGTCGCTGCCCCACCGCTCGGCCAGCTCGCGCATCGCCTCGGTGCTGCGGCGCCCGCGGGTCTTGAAGTCGCTCTCGCAGGCCTGCACCTCCTCGGCCGACCAGCCCACCCCGATGCCGAGGTCGAAGCGGTCACCGGTGAGCTCGGCCAGCGTCGCCAGCTCGCGCGACAGGGTGCGGACGTTGCGGATCGGCAGCAGGAGGACCGAGGCGCCGACCCGCAGGCGCGTCGTCGCGCTGCACAGCTCCGCGGCCGTCTGCAGGACGTCGAGCAGGCCCTGGTCCTCGGCCGCCTCGACCTGAGGCGTCCCACCGACGACCGCGTTGTGCGACTCGAGCTTGTCGGGGTCGTCGGCGGAGGGGTGGTTGGGATAGGGGTACGCCGACTCGTACTCGTCGAAGAACATGAGGTGCTCGGGCACCCAGATCCCCGCGAAGCCCAGCTGCTCGGCGGTCCTGGCGAAGGTCGCCATGAAACCGGGGTCCCGGCGGGTGCCACCGTCGAACAGGTCGACCAGGCCGATCTCCACTCGGTCCTCCTCCTCTCTGCACCGGCGCGCGCCGGTGGTCAGCTTGCGATCGTCGCGATGTCGTCGGCGGTCGGGACGCGGTCGACCACGGCCACCAGCTCATCGACCCGGGTCACGCCCTGGCGCACGGCGGCGCGGGCCTCCGCGAGCTCCCCGAGGTCGACGAACCAGGTCCGCCGGACGTGGTCGGCGGTGCCGAGCACCTTCTCCAGGACGTCGGCCTGCGCCGCCAGCTGCGCGGGCGACGTGCGCCACGACAGCCACCCGCCGAGGGGCAGGCCGGAGG
>JAEZKN010000425.1 GCA_023415395.1 Actinomycetes bacterium | reverse complement strand
GAGTCTCTCGAGGAGGCGATCGACGCGTTCGAGAAGGTCGCCAACATCGTGGAGCAGATCGCGGTCAAGGAGTCCTGACCGCATGGACCTCGCGATCGTCATCGCGGTAGTCGTCGTCGCCCTCGTCTTCGACTACACCAACGGCTTCCACGACGCGGCCAACGCCATCGCGACCTCGGTCTCGACCCGCGCGCTCACCCCCCGGGTGGCGCTCGGCATGGCGGCGGTCATGAACTTCGTCGGCGCCTTCCTGGGCCAGGAGGTCGCCAAGACCGTCAGCAGCGTGATCACGATCCCCACCGACACGCACGGTCTGGTGATCGTGATGGGCGGCCTGCTCGGGGCGATCGCGTGGAACCTGATCACCTGGTACTTCGGCCTGCCCTCCTCGTCCTCGCACGCCCTCATCGGCGGCCTGGTCGGCGCGGCGATCGCCTCCGGCTCGAGCGTCGAGTGGACCGTCATCATCGACAAGGTCGTCATCCCGATGATCGCCTCGCCGCTCTTCGGCTTCGGCGCGGCGTTCGTGGTGATGCTCGCGATCATGTGGATCTTCCGGAAGAAGAACCCGCACAAGACCTTCCGCGGCTTCCGGCTCGCGCAGACCATCTCCGCCGCCGCCATGGCGCTGGGCCACGGCCTGCAGGACGCCCAGAAGACGATGGGCGTGATCTTCCTGGCCCTCCTGGCCGGTGGGTACGTCGCCGAGGGCGACTCCCTCCCCCTCTGGGTCATCTTCGCCGCGGCCGGGGCGATCTCGCTGGGCACCTGGTCGGGCGGCTGGCGGATCATGCGGACCCTGGGCCGCCGGATCATCCACCTCGACCCGGCCCGCGGCTTCGCCGCCGAGACGGTCGCCGCGGGCGTGCTCTACACGACGGCGTTCGTCTTCCACGCCCCCATCTCGACCACCCACACCATCACCTCGGCCATCATGGGCGCCGGCGCCACCAAGCGCTTCTCCGCCGTCCGCTGGGGTGTCGCGCGCTCGATCGTCGCCGCCTGGGTCCTCACCTTCCCCATGGCCGGCCTCGTCGCCGCGGCCTGCTACTGGGTGCTGCACGTGGTGATCGGGCAGTAGAAGCTCTGGTCCGCTGGGGCTCCTGGGCCGCCTCGGTCCCCTCGGGGGCATAGCCACGGACGAAACGGTGGCTGCCGGGCAGCCGAAGCAGCCACATCGTCCGTGGGTAGATCCGCGGACCGGCCCGCCAGCGCCCGGACGGAGCGCCCGTCATCCCGCTCGGCGGTACCCGAGGAAGCGCTCTCGCTGGGCGGGGGTCAACGCCCGACGCAGCGCGACGGTGTGCGTGGGCACCCACCACGGCGGCGGGGTGATCGTCCAGCGGCGACGGTCGTCGGGGATCGCCAGAGCTCGCCGGCGCGCCTGGTGCATCCGCGTCACCATGCGCGCGGTGTGCGGCATGTCCTCGGACACGATCGTGAAGTACTCGAGTCCGACCGCACGGAAGCGGTCCTCACGCCCGAGGTCGCGAGCCCGCCGGCTGCCGGCCAGGTGGAGCCGACCGTCGTACTCGCCCACGACCCCCGCCGTCACGTCCAACAGGTCCGGCGTGCCCACGTGTCGCCCGTCGCGGTCGAACACCGGGCGGTTCAGCAGGGGCCGAGGCAGCCGAGCGTCGAGCTGCCAGACGAGGGTCATGTCCATCTCGCGCGGCGACCAGGCGTTCTCCTCCCCCAGGTCGAGCCCTTCGCGGCCCTGAGGGATGCCGATGAAGTGGTAGAGCAGCTCGTGATAGGACCGGAGCTCCTCCCCGGAGACGAGGTCGGCGGCTGCCGCCATGGCGAAGGCGCGCGCCGCCGCGCGGACGTCGGCGGCGTAGCGCATCTCGAACGACAACGCGCAGACCGGCACCGTCACCCGGAGGCCGTCCACCACGTGCCGGTCCCGGGGCGGCATGAACTCTGAGGTGACGGCGATGTCCGGCTGGCTGCGGAGCGCACCGTGCAGGACGGCGACGTCCACCGGTCGCACCCGGCCGCCGCTCCCCCCGTCGAACCACTCCGCACCCTGCCACCGCAGGGAGGCCCACCCGGTCACCGACGCCATGTCACTGGTGAGGTGGTGCCCGGCCTCGACGATGCGCTGCTCGACCAGCCCCCGGTCGACCGACGTGGGGACGTAGAACCCGTGGCTGGTCCGTCGCCAACCCGGCCCCCGCGCCTGGGCACGGGTCGGACCCTCGACACCCGCGGGGTCGACGCGAACCGGCCGCATCAGGTCGGGCCGCGCCGGGTGGAACGGCGGCGGTCGCATGTGCGGCGTACGGGCCATGCCCCGCAGGGTGCCGCGTCCGGCGGCTCGGTGCCGGTGTCATCCACAGGGGTGCTGGACGGGGTGCAGGACGGGGTGCCGGCGTCGGGGTACCCACGGACGAAACGGCGGTGTCCGACGGCACCGAGCAACCACTTCGTCCGTGGCTACGACACCCAGCAGACCGGCAGGGACCACCCAGCGGACGAGCAGCGCCCCTCAGCCGAACCGCCCCGAGATGTACGCCTCGGTGGACTCCTCGTCGGGGTTGGTGAACATCTTGGTGGTGGGGTTGAACTCCACAAGGTGGCCGGGCTGACCCGCGGCCTTGAGGTTGAAGAAGCCGGTGTCGTCGGAGACCCGGGCGGCCTGCTGCATGTTGTGGGTCACGATCACGATCGTGTACTCGGACTTCAGCTCGTGGATGAGGTCCTCGATCGCCGAGGTCGAGATCGGGTCGAGGGCCGAGCAGGGCTCGTCCATCAGCAGGACCTGCGGCTCGACGGCGATCGCACGGGCGATGCACAGGCGCTGCTGCTGGCCGCCGGAGAGGCCCATGCCGGGCTTGCCGAGACGGTCCTTGACCTCGTTCCACAGGTTCGCGCCGCGCAGCGACCGCTCCACGATGTCGTCGGCCTCGGACCTCTTCAGCCGCCGCGCGTTCAGCTTGTTGCCCGCGAGGACGTTGTCGTAGATCGACATCGTCGGGAAGGGGTTGGGGCGCTGGAAGACCATGCCGATCTGGCGGCGTACGGCGACGGGGTCGACGCCGGGGTCGTAGAGCGACTGCCCGTCCACGACGACCTTGCCGGTGACGTAGGCGCCCGGGATCACCTCGTGCATCCGGTTCAGCGACCGCAGCACGGTCGACTTGCCGCAGCCCGAGGGGCCGATGAACGCGGTGACCGCGCGGGCCCGGACGGTCAGGTTGACCCCTTCGACCGCCTTGAAGTCCCCGTAGTAGATGTCGAGGTCGGAGACGTCGATGCTCTTGGCCATGGTGCGTTGTTCCTTTCCGGACCGCTCGTCAGCGGCCGGTCTTGGGGGCGAAGACGCGGCCCAGCAACCGCGCGATCAGGTTGAGGATCATGACGATGGTGACCAGCACGAGCGCGGCGCCCCAGGCGCGCGCCTCGTTCTCGGCGGCGTACTTGCCGCCGGTCGTCACCGAGGAGTAGATGAACACCGGCAGCGTCATCATCCGGCCGTCGAACGGGTTCAGGTTCAGCGACGTCGTGGAGCCGGCGATGATCAGCAGCGGCGCGGTCTCCCCGGCGACGCGGGCCACGGCCAGCGTGATGCCGGTGACGATGCCGGCCAGCGCGGTCGGCAGGACGACCCGGACGATCGTGCGCCACTTCGGCACACCGAGGGCGTACGACGCCTCGCGCAGCTCGTCCGGGACCAGCTTGAGCATCTCCTCGGTGGCGCGCACGACGATGGGGATCATCAGCACCGACAGCGCGACCGAGCCGCCGATGCCGAAGCGGATCGCGGGCCCGAAGATCAGCGTGAAGAGCGCGAAGGCGAAGAGGCCGGCGACGATCGACGGGATGCCCGTCATCACGTCCACGAGGAACGTGATCGCGCGCGCGAGGCGGTTGCCCTTGCCGTACTCGACCAGGTAGATCGCGGCCAGCACGCCGATCGGAACCGAGATCAGCGTGGCGCAGGCGGTGATGATCAGCGTGCCCATGAGGGCGTGGTAGATGCCGCCGCCCTCGCCGAGCACCCCGCGCATCGACGCGGTGAAGAACTCCGAGGAGAGCGCCTGGACACCCTTGCTGACCACCTGCCAGACCAGCGCGACGAGCGGGATCACCGCGACGGTGAACGTGCTCCACACGAGCGTGGTGACCAGCCGGTCCTTGGCCCGGCGCGAGCCCTCGACGGCCCCGGACCAGGCCGGGAGGAGCAGCACGAGCAGGATCCAGCCCACGACCAGGCTGCCGGCCCAGTGCCAGTCGAGCAGCAGCCCGGCCAGGGCGGCGAGGCCGAAGGAGAGGACGGCGGCGAGGTACGGCGCGGACGCGGGCAGCTGCGGGTGCGTCAGCGGCATGCTGTCGCGCAGGTGCGTGTCCGGCTGGACGCCGGAGCCGGTGCCGGACTCAGTGCTGGTGGACACGGGTCACCCCTTGACCTGGCCGCGGGTGGCGATCCACCGGCCGAAGAAGTTGACGGCGAACGAGATCACGAACAGCACCAGGCCGCTGAAGATCAGCACGTTGACCTTCGTGCCGGAGGCGTTGCCGAAGTTGAGCGCGATGTTCGCGGCGATCGTGGACGGGTTCTCCGGCGAGATCAGGTTGAACGACACCACGCCGATGCCGACCGAGAGCACCATCGCCACGGCCATGGTCTCGCCGAGGGCGCGGCCCAGGCCGAGCATGACGGCCGAGATCACGCCCGAGCGGGCGTAGGGGAAGACCGTCATCCGGATCATCTCCCAGCGCGTGGCGCCGAGCGCGAGCGCGGCCTCCTCGTTCATCCGCGGGGTCTGCGCGAAGATCTCGCGGCAGATCGCGGTGACGATCGGCAGCACCATGATGGCCAGCACGATCGAGGCGGTGAGGATGGTCCGGCCCGTCGTCGCGGGCCCCTCGAAGAACGGCAGCCAGCCCAGGTGCTCGGCCAGCCACTGGTAGGCCGGCAGCACCGCGGGCGCGAGGACGAAGGCGCCCCACAGGCCGTAGACCACGCTGGGGATCGCGGCCAGCAGGTCGATGACGTAGCCGATCGGCTTCGCCAGCCGGCGCGGCGCGTAGTGCGAGATCACCAGCGCGACACCGATGGCGAGCGGCACCGACAGGATCAGTGCGATCACCGCGGCGAGCAGCGTGCCGAAGAGCAGCGGCCAGACGAACAGCACGATGTTGTCGTTGCCGTACGCCGCCTCGCCGGAGGCCGTGATCGCCGGCGCGCCCTCGATCAGCAGGAAGAGGCCGACGCCCGCCAGCGCCAGCATGATGAGGACGCCGGCCGACTGCGCCAGGCCGGCGAAGACGCTGTCGCCGACCCGCCGAGGGGGGGGCGCCCCGGGGGGCGGCGGCGCGCCGCGGGGGGGGGGGGGGGGGGGGGGGGG
>JAEZKN010000328.1 GCA_023415395.1 Actinomycetes bacterium | reverse complement strand
TAGACAGCTGGCCGGGGGTCGGGTGACCGGCCAGGTTGAGCCGCCGCAGGAGCTCGAGCTGCTGGGCGCCGGGGAGCACGCGGCCCCGCGGCTCGCCCTCGGCCGTCCAGTCCCGCCACGGCGTCGTACCGCCGTCGCGCAGGTGGGCGACCCACCCCCAGGCGCGGCGTACGCCGGGGGTGTCGGTCATCGGTCGCGCAGCTTCTGGGCCTGGGCGCGGACGCGCTGGGTCAGCTGGCGCTCGGGGGCGGGGCGGCGGGCGGCCTCGCGGGTCATCGCGGCGAGCGCGTCGAGCGCGGTCTTGAGCTGGCGCTTGGCGCGGACCCGGTCGGGGTCCTTCCACTTCTCGTCCGGGTCGGGGCGGACCGGGCGCAGCTCGTCGACGTCGCCGACGACGTCGACACCGCTGCCCTCGATCCACTCGATCCAGCGCTCGGCCTGCTCCTCGGCCCATGGGTAGTGGTCGGGCGGGAGCGTGACCGCGGCCGACGTGCGGCGACGGGCCAGCTCACCCTGGGCGAGCATGTCGCGGATCAGCTCGTCGTAGCTCGACTCCCGGCGGGCCTGGCGGTCCATCCGGCGGTTGAGCTGGCGCACGACCTGGGTCTCGGCGACGCCCAGCGACTGGTTGGAGCGGTCGCTGTCGAGCGGCGCCCAGTCAGGGTCGATGCCGAGCACCTCGCACACGCGCAGCCAGAGCAGGTCGCCGTGCTGGTCGCTGCTGCTGTGCGGGACCGTGACGACGTGGACCCGCTCCGGCGGGAGCCCGGCGCCCCACGTGCCGAGGACGCGGGGCACGTCGAAGGCGCGGTGGAACCAGGTCCGGCCCTTCTCGAAGCGGTCGACGAAGCGGCCGTAGCTCCAGCGCCGGCCCTGCTTGATGCTCTCCTGCCAGGCGGCCGGGATCTGCCGGCCGAGGTCGCGCGCGGTGTAGACGACGTGGATCTCGCTGCCCGCGAGGTCGCGCATCGCCCGGGCCACCTGGCCGGGCGTGGCCGGGGCGAGGATCTCGTGGCTGATCACCACGGTGCCGGTGCGCCGCCTCACCCTGCGGGCGAGCGCGTCCCAGGCGCCGTCGGCGTGGCCGGGAGCGCCGCCCCAGTCCTGGCCGAGCAGGTCGAGGGCGCCGCGGAACTGGGCCAGCCCGGGGCTGACCAGCGGCGACGTCGTCGGGAAGTGGACCCCGTGCTCGGCGAGCGACTTCGCGTTCACCGCGAGGCGGTCCTGGAGGTAGGTCGTCCCCGTCTTCGGCGCACCGATGTGCAGGTAGACCCTCCGGCTCATGCTGGCGATTCTGCCAGTGCCCTCACCACGGCGGACGGGCTGGGGCGACCGAGGTGCCCGGCCATCCAGACGCTCGCCGAGACGACCTGCCCGAGGTCGACGCCGTGCTCGATCCCGAGGCCGGTGAGCATCCACACGAGGTCCTCGGTCGCGAGGTTGCCCGTGGCGCTCTTGGCGTAGGGGCAGCCGCCCAGGCCGCCGGCGCTGGCGTCGAAGGTCGCGATGCCCGCGTGCAGCGCCGCGAGGGTGTTCGCGAGTGCCTGGCCGTAGGTGTCGTGGAAGTGCATCGCGAGCTGGTCGGTGCTCATCCCGGCGCTGGTGAACGCCTCGACCAGGGCGGTCACGTGGCCCGCCGTACCGACGCCGACGGTGTCACCCAGGCTGAGCTGGCTGGCGCCCAGGTCGAAGAGCCGCTTGCCGACCGCGACCACCTGCTCCACGGGTACGCCGCCCTCCCACGGGTCGCCGAAGCACATCGAGACGTAGGCGCGGACGTCGAGCCCGGCGTCGCGGGCGCGCCGCACGGTCGGCTCGAACATCGCGAACTGCTCGTCGAGGCTGCGGTTGAGGTTCTTGCGCGCGAAGGTCTCGGTGGCGGAGCCGAAGATCGCGATGTGCTTCGCGCCCAGCTCGAGGGCGCGGTCCAGGCCGCGCTCGTTGGGCACCAGCACCGGGCAGTCGCGCCCGGCCTCGCCGAGGAGCTCCATCAGCTCGGCGGCGTCGGCGAGCTGGGGCACCCACGCCGGGTGGACGAAGCTGGTGGCCTCCACGATCGGCAGGCCGGCCGCCAGCAGGCGCTGGACGAACTCCGCCTTCACGGCCGTGGGCACGAGCGCCTTCTCGTTCTGCAGGCCGTCGCGCGGGCCGACCTCGTAGATCGTGACCCGCTCGGGCAGCCCGTCGGCTCGGACGGTCATCGGCAGCTCACTCGTCATCTCACTCGTCATCTCACTCGTCATCGGGGTGCACCTCCAGGAGCGTGTGACCGAGCGCGACCTGGGCGCCCGTCGTGGCGGCCAGGCCGGAGACCGTGCCGTCGAAGGGGGCCTCGAGCGCCAGCTCCATCTTCATCGCCTCCAGCACGACCAGCACCTGTCCCGTCTCGACCCGGTCGCCCTCGGCGCCCCGGACGTCGAGGACCGTGCCGGGCATCGGGGCGGTGATCGCGCCGTCGCCGGTCGCGGGTCCGTGGTCGGCGGCCGGGTCGGGGCGCTGGAAGACGAACCGCTGGCCCCGGTGGACGACCTCGACGTGGTCGGTGCCGACCTCGGCGACCGGGCGTTCGCGCGGCTCCGGGCCGTCGAGCGTCACCGGCTCGTCGAGCTCGACGACGATCGGGGCCGGGTCGCCCGCGATCCGGAAGCCGTCGGAGCGGAACGGACCGGCGTCCTCGCGCCGGGCCAGGAAGACCGCCCATGCGGCGGCCTCGCGCGCCGGCGCCGGCTCGGGCGCCGGGACCTCGTGGCGGTCGAGCCACGCGGTGTCGATGGTCGCGTCGCGGAACTCCTCGCTCGCGACCAGCGTGCGCAGGAAGCCGGTGTTGGTGGTGAGCCCGAGGATCGCCGTGCCGTCCAGCGCCGCGACCAGGGCCGCCCGCGCCTCCTCCCGGGTGGCGCCGTGGGCGATCACCTTGCCGAGCATCGGGTCGAAGGAGGTGCTCACGACCTGGCCGCTCTCGAGGGCGTGGTCGACCCGCACGTCGGTCGGCCACCGCACCAGCGTCGCCGTGCCGGCCTGGGGCAGGAAGCCGCCGAAGGAGTCCTCGGCGTAGACCCGGGCCTCGATCGCGTGGCCGCTGACGGTCACGTCGTCCTGGGTGAACGGCAACGGCTCGCCCGCGGCGACGCGCAGCTGGAGCTCGACCAGGTCGAGGCCCTGGCCCGTGATCTGCACGACGGCCTCGGTGACGGGGTGCTCGACCTGCAGGCGGGTGTTCATCTCCAGGAAGTACGGCTCGCCGGTGCTCTCGTCGAGCAGGAACTCCACCGTGCCGGCGTTGCCGTAGCCGACCTGCTTCGCCAGGGCGACCGCGCTGCTGGTGACCAGCGCGCGGACCTCGTCGCTGATCGTCGGGGCGGGCGCCTCCTCCAGCACCTTCTGGTGGCGGCGCTGGGTGGAGCAGTCGCGCTCCCAGAGGTGGACCGCGTGGCCGTGCGCGTCGGCCAGCACCTGCACCTCGATGTGGCGACCGCGCTCGACGTACTTCTCGATGAGCAGGGTGTCGTCGCCGAACGCGCTGCGCGCCTCCCGGGCGGCCGCGGACTTGGCCTCCTCGAGCTCGGCGGGCTCCCGCACGATGCGCATGCCCTTGCCGCCGCCGCCGGCGGCCGCCTTCACGAGCACGGGGTAGCCGGCGTCCTCGCCGCGCGGGACGACGGGCACGCCGGCGGCGACCGCGATCTCGCGCGCGTGGTCCTTGCGGGCCATCGCCTCCATGGCCTCGGGTGGCGGGCCGACCCAGGCCAGGCCGGCGGCGGTGACCGCGCGGGCGAAGCCGGGGTTCTCCGAGAGGAAGCCGTAGCCGGGGTGGACCGCCTGTGCGCCGGCGGCCAGCGCCTGGGCGACCTGGGCGTCGGGGTCGAGGAAGTCGCCGGTGCTGGCGGTGGCCTCGATGCCGAGGCGGTGGCAGGTGCGGGCCACGCGACCGGCGATCTCGCCTCGGTTCGCGATGAAGACGTGGTCGAACATCGTCACATCCTGAAGATTCCGTAGCGGGGCGCGGGGACCGGCGCGTTGGCGGCGGCCGCGAGGCCCATGCCGAGGACGCGGCGGGTGTCGGCGGGGTCGATGATCCCGTCGTCCCACAGGCGGGCGGTGGAGTAGTACGGCGAGCCCTGGGTCTCGTACTGCTCGCGGATCGGCGCCTTGAGCTCCTCGTCGTCGGGCTTGCCGGCGACGGTGGCGAGGACGGACGCGGCCTGCTCGCCGCCCATGACCGAGATCCGGGCGTTGGGCCACATCCACAGGAAGCGCGGGTCGTAGGCGCGCCCGCACATCCCGTAGTTGCCGGCACCGAAGGAGCCGCCGATGACGACGGTGAACTTCGGCACCACGCTGCACGCGACCGCGGTGACCAGCTTGGCGCCGTCGCGGGCGATGCCCTTGTTCTCGTACTCGCGCCCGACCATGAAACCGGTGATGTTCTGCAGGAACACGAGCGGAATCTTGCGCTGGCAGCACAGTTCGATGAAGTGGGCGCCCTTGAGCGCCGACTCCGAGAACAGGATGCCGTTGTTGGCGATGATGCCGACCTTCATGCCGTAGATATGGGCGAAGCCGCACACCAGTGTGGCGCCGTAGCGGGCCTTGAACTCCTCGTCGTCCGCTCGCC
>JAEZKN010000318.1 GCA_023415395.1 Actinomycetes bacterium | reverse complement strand
GCTCACGCCGCCGGTGCAGGAGGACCGGCCGGCGGTGCCGGTCGTCGAGGTCCGCGGGCTCTCGGTGGTCCACGGCAGCACGATCGCGCTGCGCGAGGTCGACCTTGACCTCGGCCGCGGGCGCGTGACCGCGCGGATGGGCCGCAACGGCGCCGGCAAGTCCTCGCTGATCTGGGCGCTCCAGGGCAGCGGCCGCCGCACCGCCGGCCGGGTCGACGTCGGTGGCCGCGACCCCGGCGAGCTGTCCGCAAGCCAGCGGCGCGGCCTGGTCGGGCTGGTGCCGCAGAACGCCGCCGACCTGCTCTACCTCGAGACGGTCCGCGAGGAGCTGGCCGCCGCCGACGGCGGCACCGGCGAGGCGCGGGACCTGCTGGACCGACTCGTTCCCGGCATCCCCGACGAGCAGCACCCGCGCGACCTCAGCGAGGGCCAGCGGCTCGCGCTCACCCTGGCGCTGGTGCTCGCGACCCGGCCGCCCGTGCTGCTGCTCGACGAGCCGACCCGCGGCCTGGACTACGCCGCCAAGCGGGTCCTCGCCGGTGTCCTGCGCGGCCTGGCCGACGAGGGCTGCGCGGTGCTGGTGGCCACCCACGACGTGGAGTTCGTGGCGCAGGCCGCCGACGACGTCGTGGTGCTCGCCGACGGCGACGTGGTCTCCTCCGGGCCGGTCCGGCGGGTCGTCGCCGAGTCGCCGTCCTTCGCGCCCCAGGTCACCAAGGTGCTCGGTCCACCGTGGCTCCGGGTCGACGAGGTGGCCGGCCAGCTGGCCGGCCTGGGTGCCTCGTGACCCCCGCCGTCCGGGTCGCCCCGCGGTCGGTCGCCGTGCTGGGGGTCGCCTCGCTGGCCGGCCTGGCCATGCTGTGCTGGCCCCTGCTGCTGCAGGTGCACGACCCCACCCGGGTCGACCCGCCGTTCCTCTTCCTCGCCCTGCTGCCGATCGTGCTGCTCGTCGTGCTCGCCGAGCTCAACGAGAACGGCCTCGACCCCCGGGTGCTGGCGATCCTCGGCGTGCTCAGCGCCGTCAACGCGATCCTGCGCGGGGTCTCGCCGGGCACCGGCGGGGTCGAGCTGACGTTCTTCGTGCTGGTGCTGGCCGGCCGGGTGTTCGGCCCGGGCTTCGGCTTCGTGCTGGGGTGCACCTCGCTGTTCACCTCGGCCCTGCTGACCGCCGGGGTGGGGCCGTGGCTGCCCTACCAGATGCTGTGCGCGGCCTGGGTCGGCATGGGAGCCGGCCTGCTGCCACGGCGCCTCACCGGCCGGGCCGAGATCGCCGCGCTGGCGGCGTACGGCGTGGCCTCGGCCTACCTCTTCGGGCTCCTCATGAACCTGTCGGGCTGGCCCTTCCTCGCCGGCATCGTCGTGCCGGGCCACGAGGGCTCCCTGGCCTACGTCGCCGGCGCGCCGGTGTGGGAGAACCTGCGGACGTTCCTGCTCTACACGCTGCTCACGTCGACCGGGTGGGACACGATGCGCGCGATCACCAACGCGGTCGCGATCGTGCTGCTCGGCCCGGCCGTGCTGACCACGCTGCGTCGCGCCTCGCGGCGGGCGACGGTCACGGGCAGGGTCCTCACGGATCGATGAGCAGGATCCGGTCGTCGCCCGCGCGCGGGCTGCCGCGGCCGTCGCGGTTGCTCGTGGTGACCCACAGGTCGCCGTCCGGGGTGGCCACGACGGTGCGCATCCGGCCGTAGCGGCCGACGAGGAAGTCGACCGGGTGGCTCGCGTGGTCGCCGTGCACGTCCACGCGCCACAACCGCTCACCCCGGAGCGAGGCCAGCCAGAGGTGACCGTCGAGGTAGGCCAGGCCGGAGGGCGACGCCACGTCGGTCGACCACACCACCTGCGGGTTGGTCAGCTCCTCGCCGTCGACGGAGCCCTCACCGCGGCCCTCGACCATCGGCCAGCCGTAGTTGCGGCCCTTGCGGATCAGGTTCAGCTCGTCGTAGGTGTTCTGGCCGAACTCCGAGGCCCACAGCTGGTCCCGGTCGTCGAAGGCCAGGCCCTGGACGTTGCGGTGACCCCACGACCACACGGGGGAGTCGAAGGGGTTGCCGGGTGCCGGCTCGCCGTCGGCGGTGATCCGCAGGATCTTGCCCGCGGTCGTCTCCTGGTCCTGGGCCAGGTCGGGCTGGCCGGTCTCCCCGGTGGAGGCGTAGAGGTAGCCGTCGGGGCCGAACACCAGCCGGCCGCCGTCGTGGATGTGGCCGTTGGGGATGCCGGTGAGGATCCACTCCATCGGGCCCAGGCGACGGCCCTCCAACCGGGCCTTGCCGATCCGGTTGTCCTCGGCGGTGCTCACGTAGAAGAAGAGCGTGTCGTCCTGGTCGAACTCGGGGGAGACGGCGACGCCCAGCAGGCCCGCCTCGCCGCCCTGGTCGCCGTTCGGGACGGCGGCGTCGACGGTGCCGATCTCGCGCACGTCGTACGCCGGTGCCTCGAGGAGCAGCACCCGCCGGGTGTCGCGCTCGGTGACCACGGCGTCGCCGTCGGGGAGGAAGGCCACCCCCCAGGGCGCGGCGAGCCCGGTGGCGATCGTGTCGACGACCTTCGGCGGGGTGGTGTCCTGCGACGGCGTGTTCGTGCCCTGCGGCCGGGACGGCTCGGTGCCCGGCGAGGAGCTGTCGGTCGGCCGGGCCGTCGCGGTCACGGTGTCGCCGGGGTCGGTCGCGGGCGGGTCGTCGGAGCACGCGGTGAGCACGGCGGTGCCCAGGAGGAGTGCGGTCACGAGGGCGCGCATGCTCCGACCCTACGGGGCGCCCCGCGCCGGACGGCACGGGTGTGAGCCCACCGGGCAGGGCAGGGAGAGGCCGACCCTGCCCGGCGGGCTCAGCCGTTCGCGGCGTGAGCCGCGACCTCCGGCACCGGAGCCTCGCGCAAGGATGCGAGGAACTCCTCCACCTCGTCGAGCTCCGCACGACGTTGGGCGAGAGCGGTCGAGGCGATCATGGCGTTGCGCCGGGCTCCCAGCTGGGAGTGCACCGGCCAACGGCGTACGGCGTCGACGGGACGGCGGAGAACGAGCAGCGCGACGTGCATGGGGGGCTCCCGAGGGGTTCGACGTGCACCCCAACCTAGGCAGCCCCCGCTTCGGGCCCGTCAACGTCGTGTGACGGTTCGGTGAACTCGGCGCCGTCGTTCCGGTGGTGGAGGAGGCTGCGCAGCGCCGTGGCTCGCGGTGGTTGAGGAGGTTGCGCAGCGCCGTGGCTCGGTGGTTGAGGAGGTTGCGCAGCAACCGTCTCGAAACCCCGCCGGACCTCCCGGGGTGGTTTCGAGACAGGCGCCAGAGCGCCTTCCTCGACCACCGGTGCCGGTGGTTGAGGAGGTTGCGCAGCAACCGTCTCGAAACCCCGCCCGATCTCCCGGGGTGGTTTCGAGACAGGCGCCAGAGCGCCTTCCTCAACCACCGGTGCCGGTGGTGGTTGAGGAGGTTGCGCAGCGTCGTGGCTCGCGGTGGTTGAGGAGGTTGCGCAGCAACCGTCTCGAAACCCCCGGGCCTGACTTCGCGGGTGGTTTCGAGACAGGCGCCGCCTTCCTCGACCAGCGTGGCTCAGCGCTTGCGCTGGCGGCGCTCCTTCACGGTCTCGACCGCCCGGCGGATCCGCTCCTGGTTCTGGGGCTTGCGGGACTCGTCGTACAGCTTCTTGGCGACGCCTGCGATCGCCACGCCTCGCATCAGCTTCATGGGAGGACGGGTACCCACCCCGGCCCGGGATCAGTCGGGTGCAGGCGCCACGGTGCGCGCGGAGCGGGTGGCACCGACCGAGGCGATGACCACGAAGGCCATGGCCAGCCACTGCTCGCCGGTGAGGAACTCGCGGAGCACGAGCATGCCGGCCAGCGCCGCCGCCGCGGGCTCGAGGCTCATCAGGATCGAGAAGACCGAGGGCTTCAGCGAGCGGAGGGCGACCAGCTCGAAGGAGTAGGGGATCAGCGACGAGAGCAGGCCGACCAGGGCGCCGAACATCAGGATGCGCGGGTCGAGCAGGTCGGAGCCGCCCGTGCCGACCGCGCCCGGGAGGATGAGCACCGCGGCGACGACGGAGGCGACGGCCAGGCCGTCGAAGCCGGGCCAGCGCCGCCCGGTCTGCGCGCTGAGCAGGATGTAGCCCGCCCAGCACGCGCCGGCGAGCAGGGCGAAAAGGACGCCGGGCAGGTTCAGGTCCCCGCCTCCAGACCAGCCGAGCACCGCGACACCGGCCCCGGCGAGCACGACCCAGAGCAGGTCGCGGGCCCGCCGCGAGCCGGCGACGGCCAGCGACAGCGGACCGAGGAACTCCAGGGTCACCGCGATGCCGAGCGGGATCCGCGCGAACGCCTGGTAGAACGACCAGTTCATCAGCCCCAGCGTCGTGCCGAACGCGAGCACGACGTACCAGTCGTGCCGCGTGCGGCCCCGCAGCACCGGCCGGGCGACGAGCACCAGGACCAGCGCGCTGGAGGCCAGCCGCAGGAAGACCAGGGCGGTCGGGGAGACCTCGTCGAAGATCGACTTCGCGACGCTCGCGCCGAGCTGCACCGAGAGGATGCCCGCCAGCACCAGCCAGACCGGGGAAATCAGCGGCAGCGATGACTTCCGGGCGGACACCGGGTCAGAGTAGAAGAGAGCCCGGGAGCTTCAGGAGGCAGGCATGGCCGACACGACGGTGTTGATGGTGGGGACGCGCAAGGGCCTGTGGCTCGGCGCGTCCGACGAGGCACGCGAGGAGTGGGAGTTCACCGGCCCGCACTTCGACATGGAGGAGGTCTACTCCTGCCTGGTCGACACGCGGGGCGGCACGCCACGGCTGCTCGCCGGCACCTCCTCGCCGTGGCTCGGCCCCCAGGTGCGCCGCTCGGACGACCTGGGCGCGAGCTGGCAGGAGACCCCGAACGGCGCGGTCCGCTTCCCCGACGACGTGGACGCCAACGTCGAGCGGGTCTGGCAGCTCGTGCCCGGCTGCGAGGACGGCGTCGTGTACGCCGGCACCGAGCCCGGTGCGGTCTGGCGCTCGACCGACCGGGGCGAGACGTTCACGCTCGAGCGGGCCCTCTGGGACCACCCGCACCACGCCGAGTGGGGTGAGGGTTTCGGTGGCCAGGCTTTCCACACGATCCTCCCGCACCCCGCCGACCCACGGTCGGTGACGGTCGCGATCAGCACGGGCGGCGTCTACCAGACCGCCGACGGCGGGCAGAGCTGGACGCCGCGCAACGACGGGATCCGGGCGGAGTTCCTGCCCGAGGGGCAGCAGTACCCCGAGTTCGGCCAGTGCGTGCACAAGGTCGCGCGGCACCCCGCGCGCCCCGAGCGGCTCTTCCTCCAGAACCACGGTGGGGTCTACCGCTCCGACGACCACGGCGCGCACTGGACCTCGATCGCCGACGGGCTGCCGGCGGACTTCGGCTTCCCGATCGTCGTGCACCCCCACGAGCCCGACACCGTCTTCGTCTTCCCGATCGGCGGGGGCGACGGCCGCTACCCGCCGGAGGCCAAGGCGCGCGTCTGGCGCTCGCGCGACGCCGGCAGCACCTGGGAGGAGCTGGGCGAGGGCCTGCCCGACCGGTTCTACGTCGCCGTCATGCGCGACGCCATGTGCACCGACGACCACGACCGCGCGGGCCTCTACTTCGGCGCCCGCAACGGTGCCGTCTGGGGCTCGGCCGACGAGGGCGCCACCTGGCGCCAGGTGGTTGCCGACCTGCCCGACGTGATGTGCGTGCGGGCCGCCCGGGTCTGAGGCCGCGATGGGCCGGCGTCCCCCGCGCCCGCGACCCCCGGGACCGGCCCCTGCCTACCCCTGCGGCACGTGGGAGCCGAGCGGCGGCGGGTCGATGCCGATGATCGGCAGCTCGCCGGTGCCGTCGAGGTCCTCGGGGAAGTGGATGGGCTCGGGGACGCCGGCGGTGATCGTGCTGCCGTCCGCGCGCTGACCGCCCACGATCGGCCGGTCGCCGAGCAGGCCGTCGATGCGGTCGCCCTGGTCGAGCAGGGTCACCTCGACGGGGGCGCCGGGCCTGACGACGTAGGACTCCCCGCGGACGGTCACGGGCACCTCGCCCTCACCGGCGTCGACCGAGAGCACCAGCATGTCCTGGGTGAGGTCGACCAGGACGCGGGTGCCACGCCAGGTGAGGCGGTAGCGCAGCCCCTCCCAGGTCGCGGGGAGACGGGGGTCGAAGCTCAGCTCGCCGTCGTAGTCCCGCATGCCGCCGAAGCCGTAGACCAGCGCGCTCCACACGCCGCCGGTCGAGGCGACGTGCAGGCCGTCGACGGTGTTGTCGTGGAGGTTCATCAGGTCGACGTAGAGCGCCTGGTGGAAGTAGTCGAGCGCGACCTCGTGGTAGCCGACCTCCGCCGCGACCACTGACTGAACGACCGCCGACAGCGTCGAGTCACCGGTCGTGATCGGGTCGTAGTACTCGAAGTCCGCGCGCTTCTCCTCCCGCGTGAACCGGTCGCCCTGGAGGAACAGCGCCAGGACGACGTCGGCCTGCTTGAGCACCTGGAAGCGGTAGATCACCAGCGGGTGGTAGTGCAGCAGCAGCGGCCGCAGCTCGTCGGGCGTGCGGGAGAGGTCCCACACCTCGCGGTCGAGGAAGTAGTCGTCCTGGGGGTGGATGCCCAGGCCGTCGTCGTAGGGGATCGTCATGCCCTCGGCGCACCGGCGCCACTCGCCGACCTCGTCCTCCCCGAGACCGAGGCGGGCGATCATCCGCTTGTGGTGGTCGGGGTAGGAGTCGCGCAGCAGCTCGACCGCGCGGGCCGCCTCCTCGAGGTTGAAGCGCGCCATCACGTTGGTGAACAGGTTGTTGTTGACGACCGTCGTGTACTCGTCGGGACCGGTCACGCCGTGGATGTGGAACGACGGCTCGCCGCCGTTGTGCCGCCAGAACCCGAGGTCCGCCCACATCCGCGCGGTCTCGACGAGGATGTCGATGCCCTCGCGCACGAGGAAGCCCTCGTCGCCGGTGGCCCGGACGTACTTCATCAGCGCGTAGGCGATGTCGGCGTCGATGTGCACCTGGGCCGAGCCCGCGGCGTAGTACGCCGAGGCCTCCTCGCCGTTGATCGTGCGCCAGGGGTACATCGCTCCGCTCTGGGCCATCTCCAGCGCCCGCTGGCGCGCGGCCGGCAGCATCACGGACCGGAAGTGCAGCGCGTTGCGGGCCACCTCGGGCTGGGTGTAGCTGAGGAACGGGATCACGTAGATCTCGGTGTCCCAGAAGTAGTGGCCCTCGTAGCCCGAGCCCGTCACGCCCTTGGCCGGGACGCCCAGGCCGTCGGTGCGTCCTGCGGCCTGGGCGATGCTGAACAGGTTGTAGCGGACGGCCTGCTGCACCGCCTGGTGCTCGGGGGAGTCGCCAGCGATCTCGACGTCGGCGGCGGCCCAGAAGTCGGCGTACCAGGCCCGCTGCTCCTCCAGGTAGTGGTCGACGCCCTGGCGGCGCGCCCGGTCCAGCGTGCGGTCGCAGCGGTCGGCCAGCTCGCGCGCCGGGACCTGGCGCGAGGTGTGGTAGCTGACCGTCTTGGTCAGCTTCGTCACGCTGCCCTGGGTCGCGTCGATCCGGAACACCGCCTTGGCGTGGTCGTCGTCGCCGCGCACGACCAACTCGTTGACGTCGTCGGTCTCGAGGTGGTGGTCGGCCGCGACGGCCAGCGTCATCCCGGAGTGCGCGCACTCGTAGCCGAGCAGCAGGCGGTCCTCGTGCGGGAAGCTCAGGCGGGGGAGCAGCACCCGGCCCTCGAACTCCGCCGCCTTGCGGGGGTCCATGCCGTGCGCCTGCTCGGGCATGCGGTACTCGTCCATGCCGTCCTGCCGGTTCAGGATCTGCGAGGAGATCACGACCGGCGCGTCGCCGCTGAGCACCTCGATCTCCAGCGTCATCACCGCGAGGTGGCGCTGGGTCATCGAGACCATCCGGGTCGAGTCGATGCGCACCCGCTTGCCCGACGGCGTGCGCCAGACCAGCTCGCGGCGCAGGACGCCGTCGCGGAAGTCCAGGCACCGCTCGTAGTGCTCGAGGTCGGAGGTGCCGAAGGTCAGCGGCTCGTCGTCGACGTAGACCTTGAGCAGGGTGGTGTCGGGCGCGTTGACGATCGTCTGACCGGTGCGCGCGAAGCCGAACGCCGCCTCGGCGTGCCGGATCGGCCAGGTCTCGTGGAAGCCGTTGACGAACGTGCCGTGGGCGAACGCCGGCCGCCCCTCCTCGGGGGTGCCACGCATGCCGAGGTAGCCGTTGGCGACGGTGAAGAGCGTCTCGCTCACGCCGAGGTCGCCGGGCTGGTAGCCCACCTCCTCCAGCGCCCACGGGTTCACCGGGAAGCGGCCCCGGTGCATCGGGTCGGGGCCCACCCGCCGGGCGCTCACGCGGCGGCGCCGGGCACCAGGGCGGCGAGGTCGTTGACCACGACGCCGGCGCCGGCCTCGCGCAGGGTGTCCGCGCCCGCGCCGCGGTCGACCCCGATGACGAGACCGAAGTCACCCGCCTTCCCGGCGCGTACGCCGGACACCGCGTCCTCGAGCACGACCGAGGTCGCCGCCGTGGCGCCGAGCTCCTCGGCGGCATGCAGGAACGTGTCCGGCGCCGGCTTGCCGGCCAGTCCGAGCCGCTGCGCCACGTCGCCGCTCACCACGGTCCGGAACCGGTCGAGCAGGCCGGCCGCCTCCAGCACCGCGGGGGCGTTGGCCGAGGAGGACACCACGGCCAGGGGCGTCCCGAGGTCGCGCAGGTGGTCGAGCAGCCGGACCGAGCCCGGGTAGGCCTCCACGCCGTCGCGCGCGAGCACGGCGTTGAAGGCGTCGTTCTTGCGGTCGCCGAGCGCGACGACGAGGTCCTCGTCGGCGGGGATGGCGCGCGAGGCGAGGAAGTCGCGGACGCCGTCATAGCGCGGCTTGCCGTCGACGTGCGCGTAGTAGTCGGCGTCGGCGTACGGCGAGGTGTCGCCCGCGCCCTCCCAGGAGGAGAGGAACTCGTTGAACATCTCGGCCCAGGCGCGCATGTGCACGACCGCGGTCGGCGTGATCACGCCGTCGAGATCGAAGAGGACGGCCTCGTAGTCGGCCCAGATCACGGTCACCTGAACAGGCTAGAGGGTTGCTCACTAGGCTTGTCACATGAGCGACACCCGGCCCACCCCCGACATCAAGCCCCGTTCCCGCGACGTCACGGACGGCCTCGAGCGCGCTGCCGCGCGCGGCATGCTCCGCGCGGTCGGCATGGGCGACGAGGACTGGGAGAAGCCGCAGGTCGGCGTCGCGTCGAGCTGGAACGAGATCACCCCCTGCAACCTCTCGCTCGACCGGCTGGCCAAGGCGGTGAAGAACGGGGTGCACGCGGCCGGCGGCTACCCGCTCGAGTTCGGCACGATCTCGGTCTCCGACGGCATCTCGATGGGCCACGAGGGCATGCACTTCTCGCTGGTCTCCCGCGAGGTCATCGCGGACTCGGTCGAGACGGTGATGATGGCCGAGCGCCTCGACGGCTCGGTGCTGCTGGCCGGGTGCGACAAGTCGCTGCCCGGCATGCTGATGGCCGCGGCCCGCCTCGACCTCTCCAGCGTCTTCCTCTACGCCGGGTCGATCATGCCGGGCCAGGTCGACGGCAACGACGTCACGATCATCGACGCCTTCGAGGCGGTCGGCGCGTGCCTGGCCGGCAAGATCAGCCGCGACGAGGTCGACCGCATCGAGCGTGCGATCTGCCCGGGCGAGGGCGCGTGCGGCGGCATGTACACCGCCAACACGATGGCCGCCGTCGCCGAGGCGATCGGCATGTCCCTGCCGGGCTCGGCCGCCCCGCCGGCCGTCGACCGCCGCCGCGACGGGTTCGCCCACCGCTCCGGCGAGGCCGTGGTCAACCTGCTGCGCCACGGGATCACCGCGCGCCAGATCATGACCAAGCCGGCGTTCGAGAACGCGATCGCGGTCGTGATGGCGCTCGGCGGCTCGACCAACGCCGTCCTGCACCTGCTGGCGATGGCGCGCGAGGCCGAGGTCGACCTGACCCTCGACGACTTCAATCGGGTCGGCGACAAGGTCCCGCACCTGGGCGACCTGAAGCCCTTCGGGCGCTACGTCATGAACGACGTCGACAAGATCGGCGGCATCCCGGTCGTGATGAAGGCGCTGCTCGACGCCGGGCTCATGCACGGCGACTGCCTCACCGTCACCGGCAAGACCATGGCCGAGAACCTCGAGGAGCTCAGCCCGCCGAGCCTCGACGACGACGTGCTCCGCAAGATCGACCGCCCGATCCACGCGACCGGCGGCCTGACGATCCTCAAGGGCTCGCTGGCCCCCGAGGGCGCGGTCGTGAAGTCGGCCGGCTTCGACGACTCGGTCTTCACCGGCACCGCGCGGGTCTTCGACGGCGAGCGCGCCGCGATGGACGCGCTCGAGCGAGGCGAGATCAAGCCGCGCGACGTCGTGGTCATCCGCTACGAGGGCCCCAAGGGCGGGCCCGGCATGCGCGAGATGCTGGCCATCACCGGCGCGATCAAGGGCGCCGGCCTCGGCAAGGACGTGCTGCTGATCACCGACGGCCGCTTCTCCGGTGGCACCACCGGCCTCTGCGTCGGGCACATCGCGCCCGAGGCTGTCGACGCCGGCCCGATCGCCTTCGTGCGCGACGGCGACCGGATCACCCTCGACGTGGCCAACCGCACCCTCGAGGTGGCCATCGACGACGAGGCCGGGTGGGAGCAGCGCAAGGTGGGCTGGGAGCCGCACCCCCCGAAGTACACCCGCGGTGTCCTGGGCAAGTACGCCAAGGTGGTGCAGTCCGCCGCGCACGGCGCCGTCACGAGCTGAGGCGTCAGCCGCCCGAGATCGTGTAGGCGAGCCGGTGCCGCTCGCCCGGCTCCAGCACGACCAGGTCGGTGCCGCTGCGGAAGGCGTCCGGCGGGCAGCTCATCGGCTCGACCGCGAGCGCCTGCCGGGCGGGTTCGTGCGTGTCGCAGCTGAAGACGTGGACCCACCGGCAGCCCTCGCCGAGGGTCAGCGTGACCGCGTGCTCGCCGGCCGCGAGCCGCACGGTGTCGCCGTCGAGGTCGCCGAACGGGTGGTCGAGCACGAGGTCGCCGACGGCGCGCGGTGACCGGAAGTCGTACGGCGTCCCCTCGACCGGCCGCGCGTCGCCGGGCAGGCCGCGGTCGTCCATCGGGCACCAGCTCCTCGCCGGCAGCGTCAGCTCGACCTCGTCGGCGGGCCGGCCCAGGGTGAAGTACGGGTGGTGCCCGGAGCCGTACGGCGCCGGCCGGTCGCCGGTGTTGGTCGCCGAGAGCGTGACCGTCAGGCCCGCGTCGGTGAGGTGGTAGTCGGCCTCGAGGTCCAGCATGAAGGGGTAGCCGAGCCGTGGCACCAGGGCGTGGTGGAGCACCGCCCGGGTCGCGTCGGGGTGGTGGACCTCCCAGTGCACCCAGCCGGTCAGCCCGTGCAGGGCGTTGCGCCGGTCGGCCTCGTTGAGCGCGAGCTGGTGGCTCGTCCCGCCGAAGTCGTAGCGCCCGTCGCCGACCCGGTTGGGCCACGGCTGGAGGACCCAGCCCCGGTAGTCGGGGCAGATCTCGCCGGGCGGCCAGCCGGCCACCAGGTGCTCGCCGCGGTGGGTCAGCGAGCGCAGCGCTGCGCCGACGGCGACCACCTCGGCGGCGTACGGGCCGTGCTCGAGGACGAGGACGTGTCCTGAAGGGTCGCGCATGTGTGAAGCCTGACACAATCCCGCCATGTCCTCGCAGCGCTCCCTCGTCGCCGGCATCGACTCCTCCACCCAGTCCTGCAAGGTCGTCGTCTGCGACGCCGCCACCGGCGAGCTCGTCCGCGAGGGCGCGGCCCGGCACCCCGAGGGCACCGAGGTGCACCCCGACCACTGGTGGGACGCCCTGCAGGAGGCGGTCGCCGCCGCGGGGGGCCTCGACGACGTCGAGGCGATCGCGGTGGGCGGCCAGCAGCACGGCATGGTCTGCCTCGACGAGGACGGCGAGGTGGTCCGCCCCGCGCTGCTGTGGAACGACACCCGGTCCGCCCAGGCCGCCCTGGACCTCATCGACGAGCTGGGTGGCCCGCAGGCCTGGGTGGACGCGGTCGGGCTGGTCCCGGTCGCGTCCTTCACGGTCACCAAGCTGCGCTGGCTGCGCGACCACGAGCCGGAGAACGCCGCGCGCACCGCGGCCGTCTGCCTGCCGCACGACTGGCTGACCTGGAAGCTGTCGGGCGCCGCCTCCCTCGACACGCTCGTGACCGACCGGGGTGACGCGAGCGGCACCGGCTACTGGTCGCCGGCGTCGGGCCGCCCGCTCGGGGACTACCGGCGCGACCTGCTCGAGCTCGGTCTCGGCCACGACGCGGTGCTGCCGCGCGTCGCCGGAC
>JAEZKN010000282.1 GCA_023415395.1 Actinomycetes bacterium | reverse complement strand
GGGCCAGCCCGAGCGCGACTCGCGCGTCGTCGGCATGGTCGCGCAGCACGATGCCGAAGGCTTCGGCGGCTGCCCGAACATCGGTGAGTGCACCGCGGCCTGCCCCACGGAGATCCCGCTCGACGTGATCTCCCGCCTCAACTGGGACCTCCACCAGGCCCTGCGCCCCGGCCACTAGGTCTCGATACGCTCGCTGACGCTCGCTACTCGACCGACGATGACCGTGAGGTGATCGTCGGTCGAGTTGCGTCAGGAGGTCGTGGTCCGCGCTCGCCGGTCGAGTAGCCGTCGCGAGGAACGAGCGACGGCGTATCGAGACCACCCACGCGAGCCGCCCGGGCCTCGATACGCTCGCTGACGCTCGCTACTCGACCAACAACCTTCGTCGGTCGAGTAGCCGTCGCGAGGATCGAGCGACGGCGTATCGAGACCCCTCAGGCGGGCAGGACCCAGACGTCGTCCTCGCCGAAGGTCGGGCAGCGGGCGTCCGGGACGACCTGCACGTCGAAGATCTCCTCCACGCCGTTCTCGAACTGGAGGGTGGCCACCGTGGTGCCGGTGCGCAGGTCGACCACGCCGACCCCGCACAGCAGTTGGTCGTGGTACGCCGCGATGGGGGCTCCCCCGAAGACGTTGGTCTCCCGGATCCGGGAGAGGCCCACGAAGGCCAGCCCGCGGTGGAAGGCCAGCCCGCGGGCGTAGCCCGGGAAGGTCGCGACGACGTCGCGCTGCCCGGTCGCGGTGTCCACCCGCTCGAGCCGGCCGAAGCCGGAGTTGAGCACGAAGAGCCGGCCGGCGTGCCAGCGCGGTGAGTGCGGCATGGCCAGCCCGGTCGTGACCGGCTCCCCCGAGGCCACGTCGAGCACCGTGCCGGTGTCGTTGCGCGCGGCCCGCCAGGCACCGGCCTCGTCGGTCTGCGCGAACATGCTCACGAAGGCCGGCCGGCCCTCGCGCATCGCGAGCCCGTTGAGGTGGCAGCGGTCCTCAGCGGCGAGCGCGGACACGAACGGCGGGCGCCACCGGGGCACGAAGCTGTGCCGGCCGTCGAGCTGCGCGAGGCACGAGAAGGCGGTGTTGACCACCCACAGGCCGTCCTCGCCCCAGGCCAGCTCGTGGCACGAGATCGCCCCGGTGACGACCGAGGAGCGCGGCAGCCAGCACCGGTCGTACCGGCCCTGCGGCGGCATCGCCGGGGCGATGTCGGAGTGGTCGCGCAGCGTCCAGACCTGGGTCTTGCCGCCGACCTCGAGGCGGCCGGCGGCCAGCGCGACCCCCATGGCCCGGTCGAAGCGGCGGAACGAGAAGCTCAGCCGCCCGTCGGCCACCCCGACCGCCGCGAGCTGGCCGGCCTGGTAGGTCGAGACCAGCAGCGAGCACCCCGCCTGCTCCAGCACGTCCGGGAAGGAGGCGCTGTGGTGGTACCGGACCTCCGTCGGCTCGGCACCCACCCCGGCACTCACCCGGCACTCACCTCAGCTTCAGCGTGAAGCGGTGCACCGTGCTGCTCGCCTCACCGGTGCACGGGCTGAACGTGAACTCCGCGCGGACCTTGAGCTTGCCGGTCCGGCGCAGCTCCCGCATCCCGGCCCGCGTCGGCTTCAGCACGAGCTGCGTGCGGCCGGCCTCGGCGACCTCCACGGTCGCCTTCGCGAGCTTGGACCCGCCTACGGGGCGCACCACGAGGACGCCGGGAGCGGCTGCCCGGCCCCGGACCCGCAACGTGCCGTTCTTGGCGTTCGGGCGCGCTCCCTCGACGTCGAAGCCGAAGTGGACGTTGATGTCCTCGACCAGCCTCGTGCCGTCCGCGGTGCCGTCGGAGACCCACAGCTCGCGTCCGTGCGTCGCGTCGTCGGCGCTGAAGAAGAGCCTGCTGCCGGACGCGGTCAGGGACATCGGACCGCTGTAGTACCCGGACTCGTCGTCGATGTCCTCGACGAGCACCGTCCCGCCGGCCGTGCCGTCGGAGGTCCACAGCTCCTTGCCGGTCTCGCCGTCGCGGGCGGCGAAGAAGAGCGTCTCGCCCACCGCGGTGAGGTACGTCGGCTCGCTGCCGTAGCCCTCCGGGCGGATGTCCTCCACCATGACGGTCCCGGGCACGGTGCCGTCGGAGGTCCACAGCTCCTTGCCGTGCTCGCCGTCGTCCAGCGCGAAGAAGAGCCGATCGCCGACCGCGGCGAGCTGGGAGGGCCCGCTGTAGTACTCGTCCGCGGTCTCGGGGACGTCGGTGAGCATGACGGTGCCCGCCTCGGTGCCGTCGGTCCGCCACAGCTCGCTGCCGTGCGTGCCGTCGTCGGCGGCGAAGAACACCGAGCCGCCGGCTCCGACCGCGCCGTAGGAGGTGGCACCCGCGCGGGCACCCGGGTTGATGTCCTTGACCAGCGTCGTGCCGGCGGCCGTGCCGTCGGAGACCCACAGCTCGCGGCCGTGCCGGCCGTCGCGGGCGGTGAAGAACAGCCGGTCGCCGACCGCGGTGAGGCCCGCGGCGCCGCTGTCATAGCCGCCGCGGTAGACGTCCTTGACCATCACGGTCCCGGACGCCGTGCCGTCGGACCTCCACACCTCCCGGCCGTGCTCGCCGTCGTCGGCGGTGAAGAACAGGGTGTCGCCCACCGCCGTGAGGGCGTCGGGGCCGCCGTAGTAGTCGCTGGAGTCGCTGAGGTCGGCCACCATCGTGGTCCCGGCGGCCGAGCCGTCGGACTTCCACAGCTCCCGCCCGTGGCGGCCGTCGTCCACGGTGAAGAAGAGCGTGTCGCCGACGGCGACGAGGTCCTGCGGACCGCTGTAGTAGCCGTCCTCCGTGCTGATGTCCTTGACCAGCACGGTGCCGGCGGCGGTGCCGTTCGACTTCCACAGCTCCCGGCCGTGCTCGTCGTCGTCGAGCACGAAGAACACCGTGCTGCCCACGGCGGTCAGCGACCGGAGGCCGCCGTAGTAGCTGTCGCCGGAGTCGAGGTCGGCGACGAGCACGGTGCCGGCCCCGGTGCCGTTCGACCTCCACAGCTCCCGGCCGTGGACGCCGTCGTCGGCGGTGAAGAAGTAGGTGCCGCCCGCAGTGACCCCCCGGCTGGGGTTGCTGGGGGGTGTCTCGAGGTCTCCGCAGGAG
>JAEZKN010000249.1 GCA_023415395.1 Actinomycetes bacterium | reverse complement strand
CTCGGTGGCCTCGTGATCGGCGGCGTCGACCCCGACGACACCACCGACCCGGCCGCCACCCGTGCGGCGATCACCGCGGCGTCGTTCGTGGTCGCCCTCGAGCTCCGCGAGACCGACGTGACCCGGGCCGCCGACGTGGTGTTCCCGGTGGCCCCGGTCACCGACAAGGCCGGCACGTTCGTCACCTGGGAGGGCCGCCCGCGGCCCTTCGAGGCGGTCTTCTCCGTCCCGGCCTCGCTGCCCGACCTGCGCGTCCTCGCCGGCATCGCCGAGGAGCTGGACCGTCCGCTGGGCTTCCGCACGGTCGCCGAGGCGCGGGCGCAGATGGAGGACATGGGTCCCTGGGACGGCGAGCGGGCCGCCGGTCTCGACACGCCGGCTCCTCCCTCGACGGCCACGTCGGCACCGGGCGCGGACGGCTCGTTCGCCCTTGCGACCTGGAAGCTGATGGTCGACAACGGCTCGCTGCAGGATGGCGACAAGGCCTACCGGGCCACCGGCCGCGCGCCGGTGGCGCGCGTGAGCCGCGCGACCTACGACGCGGTCGGGCCGACCGTCACCCTCACCGGTGACCGCGGCGCGGTGACGCTGCCCGCGGAGCCCGCCGACATCGCCGACGGCGTCGTGTGGGTGCCGGCCAACTCGTTCGGCAACGGCGTGCTCGCGGACCTGGCGTCGCCGGGCAGCCGGGTGCAGCTCTCGAAGGGAGCGGACCAGTGATCGACACGGCGGTCGTCCCGATGGTCGAGGACCTCTCGGCCTTCGGTCAGGACCCCTGGTGGGTGACCCTGCTCAAGGCAGTCCTCATCTTCGTGGTGCTGGTGCTGCTCACGCTGTTCAACATCTGGTGGGAGCGTCGGGTCGTGGCCCGGATGCAGCATCGCATCGGGCCCAACGTCAACGGCCCCTTCGGCCTGCTGCAGTCGCTCGCCGACGGCGTGAAGCTGGCCCTGAAGGAGGACGTGATCCCGAAGGCCGCCGACAAGGTGGTCTTCCTCCTCGCGCCGGTGATCGCGGTCATCCCCGCGTTCGTCACCTTCAGCGTGATCCCCTTCGGGCCGGAGGTGAACTTCTTCGGCCACGAGACCCCGCTGCAGCTGACCGACATGCCGGTGGCGGTGCTGTTCGTGATGGCGGTCGCCTCGATCGGCATCTACGGCATCGTGCTGGGTGGCTGGTCCAGCGGCTCGACGTACTCCCTGCTCGGCGGCCTGCGCTCGAGCGCCCAGATGATCTCCTACGAGGTGTCGATGGGACTCGCGCTGGTCGCGGTGTTCCTCTACGCCGGCTCCGCGTCGACCTCGGAGATCGTCGCCGCGCAGGACGAGCTCTGGTACGGACTGATCCTCCTGCCGTCCTTCGTGATCTACGTGATCTCGATGGTCGGCGAGGTCAACCGCGCGCCCTTCGACCTCCCCGAGGCCGAGGGCGAGCTGGTGGGCGGCTTCCACACCGAGTACAGCTCGCTGAAGTTCGCGCTGTTCTTCCTCGCCGAGTACATCAACATGGCGACGGTGTCCGCGCTGGCCACCACGCTCTTCCTGGGCGGCTGGCACGCGCCGTTCTGGATCGACGAGGTCTGGGCGGGCGCCAACGAGGGCTACTGGCCGGTGCTGTGGTTCTTCGGCAAGGTCCTGTTCTTCGTCTTCATCTTCATCTGGCTGCGCGGCTCCCTGCCGCGGCTGCGCTACGACCAGTTCATGGCGTTCGGCTGGAAGCGGCTGATCCCGATCGCGCTGGTCTGGGTCGTCGCGGTCGCCGTGATCCGGATGGTCACCCTCGACGGCGGCATCGACCGGCAGTACGTCCTCATCGGCGTCGGTGCCCTCGCGGTGGTCTTCCTCGCCCTGTTCTTCGTCGGCGACAAGGTCGGTGACAAGCCCGGCGACCAGGCCGACGCCGAGGACCAGGGCGGCGCGGTCGACGCCGGGCCCGGGGGCTTCCCGGTCCCGCCGATGCCCGCCGGCGGTGCCGTCCGCGGCGCCGCCCGTCCGCTGAGCTTCGAGTCCAGCCACATGTCCAGCTCCACCGTCGCAGGAGGCGAGTCCTGATGGCCGACTCAGCTGAGTCCCCCAGCTTGAAGGAGCAGTTCTGGGACCCGATCGCCGGCTTCGGCGTGACGTTCCGGACCATGTTCCGCAAGGTGGTGACCGAGCAGTACCCCTTCGAGAAGCAGCCCACGGCCCCGCGCTTCCACGGCCGGCACCAGCTCAACCGCTGGCCCGACGGGCTGGAGAAGTGCGTCGGCTGCGAGCTGTGCGCCTGGGCGTGCCCGGCCGACGCGATCTACGTCGAGGGCGCGAGCAACACCGACGAGGAGCGGTTCAGCCCCGGTGAGCGCTACGGCCGCGTCTACCAGATCAACTACCTGCGGTGCATCCTGTGCGGGCTGTGCATCGAGGCGTGCCCGACCCGGGCGCTCACGATGACCAACGAGTACGAGCTGGCCGACGACAACCGCGCCGACCTCATCTACGAGAAGTCCGACCTGCTGGCGCCGCTGCTGCCCGGGATGGAGCAGCCGCCCCACCCGATGCGGCTCGGCGACGACGAGGGTGCCTACTACCGCGGCGAGTTCGCCGCGCCGGCGCCGTCGGTGCCGACCACGGTGCCGGCCTCGGGGCAGGAGGCGGACCGGTGATCGCGTTCTGGATCCTCGCGCCGATCATGGTGCTGGCGGCCCTCGGCGTGCTCTTCGTCCGCAAGGCCGTCCACGCCGCGCTGCTGCTCGCCGTGGTGATGATCAGCCTGGCCGCGCTCTACGCCGGCCTCGACGCCCCCTTCCTCTTCGCCGTCCAGATCATCGTCTACACCGGCGCGATCCTGATGCTCTTCCTCTTCGTCGTCATGCTCGTCGGCGTCGACGCGTCCGACTCGGTCGTGGAGACCATCCGCGGGCAGCGGGCGGCGGCGATGATCGGCGGTCTCGCCCTCGGCCTGGTGCTCGTCATCGGCCTGGGCCAGCTCTCCGCCGGCACGGCGGTGGGCCTCGGCCAGGCCAACGAGGGCGGCAACATCCAGGGCCTCGCGGACCTGCTGTTCTCGCGCTACGTCTTCGCCTTCCAGGCCACCGCCGCCCTGCTCATCACCGCAGCCGTCGGCGCCATGGTGCTCGCCCACCGCGAGCGCCTCACGCCCAAGGCGGGCCAGGCCGACCTGGCCGCCCAGCGGGTGCGGGACTTCGCCGAGAAGGGCACCCACCTCGGGCCGCTGCCGGCCCCCGGCGTCTACGCCCGGCACAACGCGGTCGACACCCCGGCCCTGCTGCCCGACGGCACCGCGGCCGAGTCGTCGGTCTCGCGGGTCCTCGTCGCCCGCGGGACGGTGCGCTCCGCTCCGGCCCTGGCCGACGACATCGAGGAGATCGAGGCCCAGCTCGGCAACGCGCCCCACGCGGGCCGCGGCGGCGCCACGCCCGTCTCCACCGAGGAGCAGGCCCCGGCGACGGGCACGACCACCGACGAGGAGGAGGGTCGATGAACCTCGAGGCCTACATCGTCCTCTCGGCCATCCTGTTCACGATCGGCTGCGTCGGCGTCCTGACGCGGCGCAACGCGATCGTCGTGTTCATGTGCGTCGAGCTCATGCTCAACGCCACGAACCTGGCGCTGGTCGCCTTCGCCAAGCAGCACGGCAACCTCGAGGGCCAGGTGGCCGCCTTCTTCGTGATGGTGGTGGCCGCGGCCGAGGTCGTGGTCGGGCTCGCGATCATCATGACCATCTTCCGGACCCGTCGCTCGGCCTCGGTCGACGACGCCAGCCTCCTGAAGTACTAAGGGGTACCGCGTGTTTGCGTTCAGTGAAGGCGGGGCCATCCCGGTCGTGGACCCCACGGCGGCCGACGGGGTCTTCTCCCTGCTCTGGCTGGTGATCGCGCTGCCGCTCGCCGGCGCCGCGATCCTGCTGATCGGTGGCAGGTACACCGACAAGTGGGGTCACCTGCTCGGCACCGCGCTGCCGGTCGGCTCGTTCGCGATCTCCCTGGCGATGTTCATCTCGCTGCTGGGCCGCGACGAGGGCGACCGCCAGGTGGTCCAGGAGCTCTACACCTGGATCGAGACCGGCCACCTCGACGTGGGCATGGACCTGCTCTACGACCCGCTGTCGGCGCTGTTCCTGCTGCTGATCACCGGTGTCGGATCGCTGATCCACGTCTACTCGATCGGCTACATGGCGCACGACCCGCGCCGCCGCCGGTTCTTCGCCTACCTCAACCTGTTCGTCGCGGCGATGCTGATGCTGGTGCTGTCCGAGAACTACCTCGGGCTGTTCCTCGGCGGGGAGGGCGTCGGCCTGGCGTCGTACCTGCTGATCAGCTTCTGGCAGCACAAGCCCTCGGCGGCCGCGGCCGGCAAGAAGGCCTTCGTGATCAACCGCGTCGGCGACATGGGCCTCTCGCTCGCGAT
>JAEZKN010000244.1 GCA_023415395.1 Actinomycetes bacterium | reverse complement strand
GGCCGCCCCCCCCCCAGGGGCGGGGGGGGGCCCTCGTGCGTGGTGCCCCGAATCGCCGACTCGGCGCGTCTTGCCCGCCGTAGCGGCGCGAGTCGGCGCGTCTTGCCCGCCGTACAGGCGCGAGTCGGCGCGACTTGCCCTTCGCCTGTGGACCGCGCGGGCAACTAACGCCGACTCGGCACTCCCCAGCGGGCAACTAACGCCGGCTCGGCACTCCCTGGCGGGCAAGATGCGCCGAGTGGGCGGTCAGCCGAGGGCGGAGCCCTGGCGGTACTGCTGGTACGACTCGTTCCAGTCGCCGTAGCCGTTGTCGAGGGTCATCTGCCGGTCCGAGCCGGTGTACTCGACGACGTCGCCGCGGCGGGACATGGCGTAGAGCCAGCCGGCGTTCTCCGTGCTCATGCCCGTGCAGCCGTGGGAGACGTTGGCGACGCCCTGGGAGCCCACGCTCCACGGGGCCGCGTGGATGAACTCACCGGAGTAGGTCAGCCGCATCGCCCACTGGACGTCGTCGATGTTGTAGGCGTCCGCCCCGGTGATGCCGACGGTCTCGGAGTTCATCGTCTTGGAGTCGAACTTCTCGATGATCACCTTGGTGCCGGAGCGGGTGGTGTACGCCGGCTGCTCCCCCGTCGTGATCGGGATCGTGCGCAGCAGCTTGCCGTTGCTGAACACCTTCATCTGGTGGCTGACCATGTCGACCTTGTAGATGTGCGCGTCGCCGACCTCGAAGTCGAGCTCGCGGCTCTCCTGGCCGTAGATCCCGTTGCCGGCGTTGACGCTGTTGACGTCGACGTCGACGTGGACGTCCGTACCCGGCTTCCAGTAGGTCTTGGGGCGCCAGTGCGCCTCGGTGTCGCTGAGCCAGTGCCACGTCCCCGGCTGGGCCGGCTTCGAGGTCACGGTCATGTGCCGCTGGAACTCCGCCTTGTCCTTGACCGGCAGGTCGAAGTTCACGATCACCGGCATGCCGACACCGACGGTCTCGTCGTCCAGCGGGGCGACGGAGGGGTAGGTCTGCTCGTCGAGGCTGAGGTCGCGCGTCGAGAAGCGAAGCGTGCGCCTGACCTGCGAGCCGTCCTCGCGCGAGGCGGTGGTCGTGACGGTGTACGACGTCCCGGGCTCGAGCCCTCCGTCCGCCGTCCACCTGCTGCCGTCGTCGGAGACCTCACCGCGCAGCGGCCCGGCGTCGGAGGTCGCCCGGACGGCGTCGATGGTCCCGCCCTCTGCCTCGAGCGTGAGCTCCTTGTCGACGGGGACGTCCCGGGCGCCCCGCTGGACGCTCGAGGTGAGCTCGAAGGCCGGCAGCGAGGGGGTCGAGGACTCCCCCGAGTCACCCGGCTCCCCCGCGTTGCCCGCAGGGAGGTCGTCGGACTGGCAGGCCGTCAGCGCGAGCGCGCCGGCAGCCAGGAGGGCGGCGGCGCGCACACGAGATCGACGGTCGGACATGCGAAAGCTCCCCGGATGCAGACGAGACGTGTCTCATCCACAGTAACCGGGGAGCCCTCGCGTTCCGAATCACCAAGCGTCAGTGCGCGTGTTCCCCGCGGTAGTACTCGAAGACCCAGCCGATCAGCGCGATCGCGCCGAGCGCCACACCGATGATGAACAGCCACCAGGCGCCCATCGCGATGCCGTAGACGCAGACGCCGAGCGTCAGCGCGCACCACAGCGGCCACCAGGAGTACGGCGGGAAGAAGCCCAGCTCGCCCGCGCCGTCGGCGATCTCGCCGTCCTTGCGGTCCTCGGGCCGGGGGTCCATCTTCTTGGCGTGGAAGCCCAGGTAGAGGGTGACCATCGCGGCCAGGAGCGTGGTCATCACCAGGGCGGACGTCCCCGTCCAGTCCTCGGTGATGAGCCAGTACGCCGGGCTCACCAGCACGAAGAAGATCGTGCAGATCGCGAAGATCCAGGTCTCGGACTTCATCAGGCCTTGCCCTCCGGGTTCTCACCACGGTCGCGCAGCATCTCCTCGCGACCCTCCATGTCCGGCGCGTCGGCCGGGGCGCCCACACGTGCCGCCTCGTTCTCCTCCAGCTCGATCGCCGCCACCTCCGGGTGGTGCAGGTCGAACGCCGGCGACTCCGAGCGGATGCGCGGGATCGAGACGAAGTTGTGGCGCGGCGGCGGGCAGCTGGTGGCCCACTCGAGCGAGCGGCCCCAGCCCCACGGGTCGTCGGTGTTGACCAGCGGCGCCTTGCGCGAGACGTAGACGTTGTAGAAGAACGGCAGCGTCGAGGCGGCGAGCAGGAACGCACCGACCGTGGACACCTGGTTCAGGACCGTGAAGCCGTCACCGGGCAGGTAGTCCGCGTAGCGACGCGGCATGCCCTCGACGCCCAGCCAGTGCTGCACGAGGAAGGTGGTGTGGAAGCCGACGAACAGCAGCCAGAAGTGCAGCTTGCCGAGGCGCTCGTCGAGCATCCGCCCGGTCATCTTGGGCCACCAGTAGTAGAAGCCCGCGAACATCGCGAACACGACCGTGCCGAAGACGACGTAGTGGAAGTGCGCCACCACGAAGTAGGAGTCGGACACGTGGAAGTCCAGCGGCGGGCTGGCCAGGATGACACCCGTCAGGCCACCGAAGAGGAAGGTCGTGAGGAAGCCGATCGACCACAGCATCGGCGTGTCGAACGAGATGGACCCGCCCCACATCGTGCCGATCCAGTTGAAGAACTTCACGCCTGTCGGTACGGCGATCAGGAACGTCATGCCGGAGAAGAACGGCAGGTCCACGGCGCCGGTGACGAACATGTGGTGCGCCCACACCGCGATCGAGAGGATCGCGATGCCGAGCGTCGCGCCGACCAGGCCGACGTAGCCGAAGATCGGCTTGCGGCTGAAGACCGGCAGGATCTCGGTCACGATGCCGAAGAACGGCAGCGCGATGATGTACACCTCGGGGTGCCCGAAGAACCAGAACAGGTGCTGCCACAAGATGGCGCCGCCGTGGGCGGTGTCGAAGACGTGCGCCCCGAGCAGACGGTCGGCCTCGAGCGAGAGCAGCGCGCCGGCCAGGATCGGGAAGGCGATCAGCACGAGCAGGCTGGTGATGAGCGTGTTCCAGACGAACAGCGGCATCCGGAACATCGTCATGCCGGGCGCGCGCATGCAGATGATCGTGGTGATGAAGTTGACCGCGCCGAGGATCGTGCCGAGACCGGCCATCCACAGGCCCATGATCCACAGGTCACCGCCGACACCCGGCGAGCGCACGGCGTCGGAGAGCGGCGTGTAGGCGAACCAGCCGAAGTCGGCCGCGCCCTGGGGGGTCAGGAAGCCGGACGCGGCGATGAGGCCACCGAAGAGGAACAGCCAGTAGCTGAACATGTTCAGCCGCGGGAACGCGACGTCGGGCGAGCCGATCTGCAGCGGCATGATCACGTTCGCGAAGCCGAAGAACAGCGGCGTCGCGAAGAGCAGCAGCATGATCGTGCCGTGCATCGTGAAGAGCTGGTTGTAGAGCTCGTCGTTGACGACCTGCATGCCGGGGTAGGCCAGCTCGGAGCGGATCAGCATGGCCATCAGGCCACCGATGAGGAACCACGCGAACGACGTGCCGAGGTACAGCTTGCCGATCAGCTTGTGATCGGTCGTCGTCATGATCCGCG
The DNA here is from genome assembly GCA_023415395.1 of Actinomycetes bacterium. GTDB lineage: Bacteria > Actinomycetota > Actinomycetes > Propionibacteriales > Nocardioidaceae > Nocardioides. The sequence goes on along the minus strand of JAEZKN010000244.1, from coordinate 1,342 downwards.
CGAGCTCCTGGCCCAGCGGCCGGCGCCGCGGCGCGGCGGTGGTCGGAGTTGCTGCGGTGGCAGTCACTTGCCTTCTCCCTCGGGTTCGTCGTCCAGGCCGACCTGGGTGCTGGCGGACTCGCCACCGAGCAGCGGCTTGTCGGAGACGGCACCGTTCTCGGCGAGCTGGTCGAGGTACGCGTCGTACTCCTCGCGCTCGACGACCTTGACCTTGAACAGCATCCGCGAGTGGTAGACGCCGCAGAGCTCGTAGCACTTGCCGGCGTACTCGCCGACGCGGGTCGGGGTGATCGCGTAGTGGTTCACCCGGCCCGGGATGACGTCCATCTTCATGAGGAAGCCGGGGACGCCGAAGTCGTGGATGACGTCGGGCGAGTGCAGGTTGAAGCGCGTCGTCTCGTTGACCGGCAGGTAGATGGTCGGGATGTAGGACCCGGTGCCCGCCTCGAAGACGTAGGAGTCGTAGGCGAACTCGTCGTCGTTCAGGTCGTCGTCGGCGGCCCGGTCCTGCTCACCGAGGCCGTAGTTGAACGTCCACGACCACTGCTGGCCCACGACCTCGATCGTGTTGTCCACGCCGCCCTGCGAGTCCTCGTCGAGGACGAAGTTCTGGGTCTCCACGGTGTGCGCGAAGAACACGATCACCATGATGATCGGCGCGATCGTGTAGAAGATCTCGAGCGGCAGGTTGTAGCGCGTCTGGATCGGGATCTCGTCCTCGCTGCGCCGGCGGAACCGCCAGATCGCCCAGAAGATGAGGGCCCAGACCACGATGCCCGTGACCAAGGCGGCGATCCACGCGCCCTGCCACAGGTCCAGGATCTTCTCGCCCTGGACGGAGGCCGGGTCGGGCATGGCGCCACGTTCCCATTCGCCCCGGGTCTCGGACGAGCAGCTGCCCAGCACGAGCACACTGCCGCCCACGGCGGCCAGTGCGGCCACACGCTTGGGGAGTTGCAGACTCAACGTTTGAGCCTCTCTCTCAGCACGATCACGGATAGGTCGAAGACTATCGGAATCGCACCCCGGGAGCGCCGCGGGGGTGCCGGTACGTTGCGGGTGTGAGATATCTCGACGCCGCGTCGTCGGAGCCGTTGCACCCGGCCGCCCGGGACACCCTCCTCGCCGCCCTGGAGCGCGGGTACGCCGACCCGAGGCGCCTCCACGGCCCCGGCCGGGACGCGCGGCTGCTGCTCGACAACGCCCGCGCCGTGGTGGCGGAGTGCCTGGGCGTGCGCGCTGACGAGGTCACGTTCGCCGCCTCGGGGACCGACGCGGTGCACCGGGGGCGCCTGGGGCTGCTGGGGCCGCGGCGCACCGGCCCGGTCGCCCTCTCCGCGGT
>JAEZKN010000212.1 GCA_023415395.1 Actinomycetes bacterium | reverse complement strand
GGCCCGTCCGGGTCCACCACGTGGCCGGGGCGGGCCAGCCGCACCACGGGGATGCCCGCCTCCAGCGCCCCGCGCACGTCGCGGGCCGACGAGGCCACGTGCACGACCCGGTCCGGCGCCGCGGCCTCGATCGCCGCGCGGTAGATCGCCGGGTCGGGCTTGTAGGCACCGAGCCGCTGCGAGGTGAGCAGCAGGTCCGGGTCGACCAGCGCGCCCGCCCGGGTACGCCGGGCGAGGTGGTCGTCGACGTTGGACAGCAGCCCCACGCGGGCGACCCGCGCGAGCCCGCGGATGCCCTCCTCGACGTCGGGCCACAGGGGCCACTCGCCCACGGTGTCGTGCAGCCGCGCGAGGTCCGCGGGCGCCAGCCCGGGGTCCAGGCCCAGCTCCTCGTAGGCGAGGCGGAGCGCCTCCCGGGAGACCTCCACGAAGGTCCGGGGCGGCCGGGCGTCGCGCTGGAGCGCCTTGTTGTGCCGGTCCCAGACGTCGTAGAGCTCCGGCCCCTCGAGCGGCCAGCCGCGCTCGGCCGCGATCGCGCCCAGCGTGGCGCCGGCGCCGCTGCGGGTGTCGGTCGCGGCGCTGAAGAGATCCAGGGTGACGATCACCGCAGGGCCTCCAGCGCCCGGTCGACCTGGCTCACGTGCGGCAGGCCGGGGACCTCCGCGAGCGGGAACCACCGCGCCTCGTCCGTCGTGCCGTGCTGCTCGGCGGTCAGCTCGCCGCCGACCACGTGGGCGCGGTAGAGCACGCGGACGGTCCGCAGCCAGCGGTCGGTGCCGCTGAGCCTGCGCTCGGGCGGCACGTCCCTGGCGTCCACGCCCAGCAGGCCGTCGAGCTCCACGTCGTAGCCCGTCTCCTCGCGCACCTCCCGCACGACGCCGTCCTCGATCGACTCGTGCAGGTCGACCCCGCCGCCCGGCAGCGTCCACAGCCGCTCGGCGGGCTCGTTCCACAGCGCCAGGAGGAGGCGGTCGCGGTCGTCGACGATGACGGCGTACGCCGCCAGCCGGGTGTCGTGGTCGGGGAGCTCCATGGCTCGATCCTGCCCGATGGGAATGATCCGACCCCCGACCGGTGATGAGTACAGGTATGACCGTTCCGAGCATCCCCCTCAACAACGACACGACCATCCCGCAGCTCGGCTTCGGGGTCTACCAGGTCCCGCCGGCGGACACCGCCGAGGTCACCACGAAGGCGCTCGAGGTCGGCTACCGCCACATCGACACCGCGCAGATGTACCAGAACGAGGAGGGCGTCGGCGCCGCGATCAAGGCCTCCGGCCTGCCGCGCGAGGAGCTCTACGTCACCAGCAAGCTCAACAACGGCTTCCACCGGCCCGACGACGCCCGCCGCGCCTTCGACGAGACCCTGCGCAAGCTCGGCCTCGACCGGATCGACCTGTTCCTCATCCACTGGCCGCTGCCCACCCGCTACGACGGCGACTACGTCTCGACCTGGCGCACCCTCGCCGAGCTCGTCGAGGACGGCCGCGCGGTGTCGGTCGGCGTCTCGAACTTCCAGCCCGCGCACCTGGACCGGATCATCGAGGAGACCGGCGTGAAGCCGGCGGTCAACCAGATCGAGGTGCACCCCTACTTCACCAACGAGGAGGCCCGCACGGCCTCGCACCGCCACCAGGTCGCGGTCGAGGCGTGGTCGCCGATCGCCCAGGGCGCCGTCCTCGACGACGAGGTCATCGGCCGGATCGCCTCGGCCCACGGCAAGACCCCGGCCCAGGTGACGCTGCGCTGGCACGTCGAGCGCGGCGACATCGTCTTCCCCAAGTCGGTCAACGAGCAGCGGATGCGCGAGAACTTCGAGATCTTCGACTTCTCCCTCACCCCCGACGAGGTGGCCGCGATCAGCGCGCTCGACCGGGGCGAGTCCGGACGGACCGGCCCGAACCCCGACACCTTCGACTGGATCCCCAGCTGACCGGGTCTCGACACGCTCGCTGGCGCTCGCTGCTCGACCGACGAGCGTCGTTGGTCGAGCAGCCGTCGCGAGGAACGAGCGACGGCTACTCGAGACCTAGCCGAGCGCCCGGCCCCACTTCTCGAGCAGGTGGGCGAGCCGGGCCCGCTCGAGCTCGTCGAGCATCCCGACGAGGCGGTGCTCGTTGGCCATGTGGGCGGTGAACGCCCGGTCGATCACGTCGCGGCCGGCCGGGGTCAGCGCGATCACCCGGCTGCGCAGGTCGCCGTCGCCCACCCGCCGGGTCACCCAGCCCTGCTCGACGCAGCGGTCCACGCGCTTGGTGACCGCGCCGGAGGAGACCATCGTCGAGCGGGCGAGCTCCCCGGGGGCCAGCTCGTAGGGCGCCCCGGCCCGGCGCAGTGTCGCGAGCACGTCGAACTCCCCCTCGCCGAGCCCGTACTCGCCGTACACGGCGACGAGCTCCTCGGTGAGCCGCTGGGCCAGCCGGTGCAGCCGGCCGATGACGCCCTGGGGAGACACGTCGAGGTCGGGACGCTCGCGGCTCCACTGCGCCATGATCCGGCCGACGTGATCGAGGTCGCTCTCCACGGTTGGAATATATCTCACCTGGAAACTATTCTGCTTTCCGTGGAAACTAGTTGGCGCACCCTCGCCCTCACGGCGTTCGCTCCCATCGCCTGGGGCTCGGGCTACTACGTGACGGAGACGTTCCTGCCTCCGGACCGGCCCCTCTTCGGCGCGATGGTGCGGGCGCTGCCCTTCGGCCTCCTGCTGCTGGCCTTCCGCCCGCGGCTGCCGCACGGCATCTGGTGGTGGCGCGCCCTGGTCCTCGGCACCTTGAACGTCGGTGCGTTCTTCGTGCTGATCTTCGTCGCGGCCTACCGCCTCCCCGGCGGCCTCGCCGCCACGCTCACCGCGACCGCGCCGGTGATGATGATGCTGCTCGCCTGGGGCCTCGTGCGCGAGAAGCCGACCGCGGCCTCCCTCGTCGGCGCGGGCATCGGCTTCGCCGGCGTGGCGCTCCTCGTCCTGCGCGGCGGTACGACGGTCGACCCCGTCGGCGTCGCCGCGTCGTTCGGCGCCGTGGCGATGTCCTCGCTCGGCTACATCCTCGTCAAGCGGTGGCGCCCGCCGGTCGAGCTGTCGACGTTCACCGCCTGGCAGCTCGTGGCCGGTGGACTGGTGCTGCTGCCGATCGCGCTCCTCGCCGAGGGCGCACCCCCGGCCATCGACGCCCGGGCCGTCGGCGGCTTCCTCTACCTCGGCCTGGTCGCCACCGTGCTCGCGAACCTGATGTGGTTCCGCGGGCTGCGCCGGCTGCCGGCCGCCGCCGTGTCGCTCGTCGGCCTGCTCAACCCGGTCGCGGGCACGCTCATCGGCATCGCGCTGGCCGGCGAGGCGTTCGGCCTCGTCCAGGCCCTCGGCATGCTGCTGGTGCTCGGCGGCATCCTGCTCGGCCAGCCGGCCGTGATCGCCCGCTTCCGCCGGAGCCCGGTCGCGCCGGCGCCCGTCGACCGGGAGCTCGCC
>JAEZKN010000169.1 GCA_023415395.1 Actinomycetes bacterium | reverse complement strand
GAGCGGCACCAGCCCGACCAGCAGCACCGCGAGGAGCGCGGCCCGGACCATGACCGGGGTCGCCACGGCCGAGCGCACGATCCAGGGACTGCGGCTCGGTCGGTCGACGGCGTCGGCGAGGCGGCCCCAGGCGAGCTCCTGGTCCGCGGGGTCGGCGAGCGCGCCGAGCCGGTTCCGGCAGGTCGCACAGCCCAGCAGGTGGGTCTCCAGCGACGCGGCCAGCACCGGCGCCGTACCTCCGGAGAGGTAGGCGGCCAGGACCTGGTCGTCGGCGTGCCACGGGGTCTGGTGGGTGCTCACAGGAGCGCCTCCCTCAGCTCGGTGCGGGCCCGGCTCATCCGGCTCTTGACGGTGCCGCTGGGGATGCCCAGCAGCGCGGCGGCCTCGCGGGTCGACAGGCCGTCGATGACCGTGGCCTGCACGACGGCGACCAGCTCGGGCGAGAGTCGCTGGAGCGCCCGGCCGACGTCGGTGTGCTCGACGGCGAGCAGCACCGCCTCCTCCGCGGAGGGGACGTGCTCGTGCTGGCGCAGCTGGGTCAGCCGCTCGACCACCGACTTGCGGGGGCGCAGCCGGTGCAGCAGCGTGCGGATCGCGATGCCCCACAGCCAGGCCGCGACCTCGCCCTGCCCCTGGTACCTGCCGGGCTTGTCCCAGACCACCAGGAAGGTGTCGTTGACGACCTCGGCGACGATCGCCGGGTCGGCGCACCGCTGCCGGACGCGCGCGGCCAGCCAGGGCTGGTGCCGCACGAACAGCGTGTGCAGCGCGCCGCGGTCGCCCTCGGCGATCGCGGCGAGCAACGCGCGGTCGCACGGCTCCTGGTCGGTGGTCACGCTTCACTGTGCCAGCGAAGGTGCCGATCGGTTCGCGAGCGACCTGAGGTGGTCTACGCCAGCGACCAGACGCCCGGCGTGCCCTTCTCCATCTCGCCCTCGGCGATCAGCGCCTGGCGGGCCCGGCGGGCGGCGTAGCGCCACCGCAGCTCGCCCTCGGGAGTGGTGCCGTGGTCGGCCTCGGTGAGCCGCTCGGTCATCCGCTCCTCGAGCCGGCGGAAGAGCTCCTCCTGCTCGAGCTCGCCCCCGGCGTCCTCCAGGACGGCCAGGATGTTGGGCATGAACGCCTCCGGCGGCGTCCACTTCCGCGGCACGTGTCGGGTCGGCGCCGCGGCCTTCTTGACCACCGGCTTGGTCGCCCGCGGGGCCGCCGTGCGCGCGGTCGCGCGCTCCGGCGGAGGTGCCGGCGGGTTGCCGTGGATGCAGGTGGACTTGGGCAGATCACACAGCTCGCAGTAGTCCTCGGCGCTCATCGGGCCCCAGCCTATGAGGTACCCCCACACGCGATCTAGGCAGGTCGCCCGATGTGGCGCCCCTCCTCAGGCGCGCACCGTGGCCGGCATGTTGCCCGCCACCACCGCCCTGATGATCCTGAAGACCCACGACGACGCCGTCGTCCGCTCGACCACCCGCCGCGGCGACCTGCGCCGCCGGCAGCGGCGCTTCCAGCAGCGCGCGCGGCTCCGCGCGCTGCTGGCCTGACCGACCTGCCTGACCTACCAGCGGCCGTGCACGGCCTCGCGGAAGTGCCGGTCGTAGAGCTCCCGCACGCCGTCGAGGAACGCCGGGGGCAGCGGGTCCGCGTCGCCGGCCGCGGCGTTCGCCCGAGCCTGCTCGGCGTTGCGGGCGCCCGGGATGACCGTCGTGACGCCGGGCTGCTGCCACACCCAGGCCAGCGCGACCTCGGCCGGGCTGAGCCCGGTCGGGCCGACGGCGTCGATGAGCTCGGTGAACTCCCGCGCGGCGCGGACGCCGGTCTCGAAGTCGACCCCGGAGAAGGTCTCCCCCACGTCGAACGCCTCGCCCCGGCGGTTGTAGGTGCGGTGGTCGTCGGCCGCGAAGGTCGTCGACTCCGAGTAGCGGCCCGAGAGCAGGCCCGAGGCCAGGGGCACCCGCGCGATGATCCCGACCCCGGCCTCCGCGGCGGCCGGCAGCACCCGGTCGAGCGGCTTGAGACGGAACGCGTTGAGGATGATCTGGACCGACGCGACGTGGGGCCGCGCGATCGCCGACAGCGCCTGGTCGCAGGTCTCGACGCTGACGCCGTACGCCGCCATGACCCCCTCGGACACCAGCGTGTCGAGGTCGTCGTAGGTGCGGTCGGCGTCGATCACCGCCGACGGCGGGCAGTGCAACTGCACCAGGTCCAGGGTGTCCACTCCCAGGTTGCGGCGCGAGCGGTCGGTCCAGGCGCGGAAGTTCGCCATCGAGTAGTTCTCGGGCACCTGGTCCATCCGGCGGCCCATCTTGGTCGCGACGGTGAGTCCGGGGTGCGACTTCAAGAACGTGCCGATCACCTGCTCGCTGCGGCCGTCGCCGTACACGTCGGCGGTGTCGAGGAAGGTGACGCCCGCCTCGACCGAGGTCTCCAGGACCTCGAGGGCGTCGGCCTCGGACACCTCGCCCCAGTCGGCGCCGAGCTGCCAGGTGCCGAGACCGACGACGGAGAGGGACGGGTGGTCCGGCGAACGGGTCAGGGTGCGCTGCTCCATGGCCTCAGTCTTGCAGTGGCCACCACACCCCGAATTACCCGATCTTGACGTCGCCGACGTGGACCTCCCGAGAGTTGGCTGGTGCCCATCGTCCCCGGGAGGAGCTGACATGGGACACCTTCGCCTCGTCGGCGGCGTCGTCGCCGCCACCACCCTCGCGCTCGGCGCCCTGGGCGCCGTCGGTCCGGCCACCGCAGGTGGGTCCCCGGGCCACCACCTCGACGACCTCACGCCCGTGGTCGAGGGCCTGGACGGGCCGCGCGGCGTCGACGCCCTCGGCCACGGCTGGACCGTGGTCACCGAGACCGACGGCACGTTCAGCCTGGTCATCGAGCACCGCCACCGCCACGGCCACCACCCCGGCCACCACCGCGGCCACCACGGCCACGCGCCGAAGGTGATCGAGCTCGGCCAGGTGCCGGGCGGCTTCGCGCCGGCGGTGTCGGTCGGCAAGGACCACACCGTCTGGATCCTCACCGGCGGGAGCGGTGAGCCGGGCGGCGCCACCTTGTACCGGTGGCGCAAGGGCTGGGACGCGCCCCAGGCCTTCGTCGACATCGCCGCCTACCAGGCGACCGACCCCGACCCCTACGACCTCGAGGACAACCCGACCGACAGCAACCCCTTCGGGGTGGCCGCCCTGCGCGACGGCTCGGTCCTGGTCGCCGACGCCGCCGGCAACGACCTGCTCCGGGTGCTGCCCGACAAGTCGGTGCAGACGGTGGCGCGGCTCAAGCCGCGCACGGTCGCGGTCCCCGAAGGGCTGCCGGGCGCCGGCACGACCATGCCCGCCGAGGCGGTGGCGACGTCGGTGACCGTCGGCAAGGACGGCGCCTGGTACGTCGGTGAGCTGCGTGGCTACCCCGCGACCGCGGGGACCTCGCAGATCTGGCGGATCAGGCCGGGCACCACCGGCGCGGTGTGCGACCCGGAGAAGCCGTGGGGCGCCTGCTCGCGCTACGCCGACGGCCTCACCTCGCTCGTCGACCTCGGGGCCGACGGGCGCGGCATCTACGCCGTGACGCTGTCGAAGATGACCTGGCTCGCCGTGGAGTCCGAGGAACCGGTCCCCGGCGCCGAGATCGGCGGGTTGTTCCTGGTCAGCCGCGGCCACCACGGCGGCTACCACCGGCATGGCACTGCCCGCATCACCGAGCTGGTCCCGGGCCAGCTCGAGCTGCCGGGCGGTGTCGACGTCGCCGACGGCACCCCCTACGTCGTCGGTCCGGTCTTCGGACCCGGATCCCTCGCGAGGATCGACTGACGACCGGGCCGGCCCGGTGTCAGTCCCGAGCTCGGCACCGGGCCGGCTCGTCCCTCAGTCGGCGTAGGAGCGGACCTTCTTGGTCAGCCGGGCCGGGCCCGGGACCTTGTCGGCCGTGCGCTCGGGACGGTTGTGCACGAACGAGCGCACCGAGACCGCGAAGGTCTCCGAGGGCGCCAGGCAGCTGGGGTCGAACCGGACGATCGACCGCGTGCCGGTCATCCGCAGCCGCACGCAGCCGCGGTCGCTGATGTTGCGGCCGTGGCCGTCGAAGCCACGCGCCTTGTAGACGGCGTACTCCGAGAACGCGTAGCCGGTGAGGTAGAGGTCGGGCTGCCGGTCGCCGTCGGTGTCGAGCCACACGTCGATGCCGTCGCCGGTGTCGACGCGGCGGCCGTGCTTGACGACGAGCTTGGCCCGCTTGCCCTCGGCGGGCGCGGAC
>JAEZKN010000016.1 GCA_023415395.1 Actinomycetes bacterium | reverse complement strand
CTCTGGAGGTGCGGGGGCGGGCACGTCACCCCCTTCCACCCGGGAGACCTCGCATGACTGAACCGCGCTCCACCCTGCGTGTCGCCATGATCGGCCACGCGTTCATGGGCAACGCCCACTCGCAGGCCTGGCGCACGGCCCCCCACTTCTTCGACCTGCCGCTGCGTCCCGAGATGGCCGTGCTCGTGGGCCACGACGCAGGCCGCGCGGCCGAGGCGGCCGCCCGGCTCGGCTGGGCCGAGAGCTCCTCGGACTGGCGCGAGGTCATCGCACGCGACGACATCGACCTCGTCGACATCTGCACTCCGGGCGACACCCACGCCGAGATCGCGATCGCCGCGCTGCGCGCCGGCAAGCACGTCCTGTGCGAGAAGCCCCTCGCCAACACCGTCGCCGAGGCCGAGGCGATGACCGCGGCGGCCGACGAGGCCCGCGCCCACGGCGTACGCGCGATGGTCGGGTTCACCTACCGCCGAGTGCCGGCGATCGGCCTGGCGCGCGCGCTGGTCGAGGAGGGCCGCATCGGCGAGGTCCGGCACGTCCGCGCGCAGTACCTGCAGGACTGGATCGCCGACCCCGAGGCCCCGCTCTCGTGGCGCCTGGACAAGTCCAAGGCCGGCTCCGGGGCCTTGGGCGACATCGGCGCCCACATCGTCGACCTCACGCAGCACGTCACCGGCCAGCGGATCACCGAGCTCACCGGGCGCCTGGAGACCTTCGTCAAGGAGCGCCCCTACGCCGAGTCCCACTCGGGTCTCTCCGGCACGGCGTCCACCGAGCGCGGTCCGGTCACCGTCGACGACGCGGCGTCGTTCCTCGCGACGTTCACGTCCGGCGCGATGGGCGTCTTCGAGGCGACCCGCTTCGCGACCGGTCGCAAGAACGCCATCCGGATCGAGGTCAACGGCTCGCTCGGCAGCCTGGCCTTCGACTTCGAGGACATGAACGTCCTGGAGTACTTCGACGCCCGCGACGACGCCGAGCACGCGGGCTTCCGCCGGATCCTCGCCACCGAGGCCGGGCACCCCTACGTCGCCGCCTGGTGGCCCCCCGGCCACGGGCTCGGCTACGAGCACGGCTTCACCCACCAGGTCGTCGACCTGGTGCGCGCGATCGCGGCGGGGGAGGACCCCTCCCCGTCGTTCGCCGACGGCCTCAACGTCCAGCGCGTGCTGGCGGCCGTCGAGACCAGCTCCGACACCCGCACCTGGCAGGAGATCGCCCAGTGACCTATGACCCGACCCCCGAGGACAAGTTCAGCTTCGGTCTGTGGACCGTGGGCTGGCAGGGCACCGACGTGTTCGGTCCCGCGTCGCGCGACCTGCTCGACCCGGTCGAGGCGACGTACACGCTCGCGGAGCTGGGTGCGGCGGCGGTGACCTTCCACGACGACGACCTGCTGCCGGACGAGGCGACCCGCGAGGCGACCCTCGACCGCTTCCGCAAGGCGCTCGACGACACCGGCCTGGTCGTGGAGATGGTCACGACCAACACGTTCTCCGACCCGGTGTTCAAGGAGGGCGCGATCACCGCGAACAACCGTGAGGTGCGCCGCTACGCGCTGGCCAAGGTGCTGCGCAACATTGACCTCGCCGCGTCGCTGGGCGCGAGGACGTTCGTGATGTGGGGCGGCCGCGAGGGAGCCGAGCACGGCGCCAGCAAGAACGTGCCGGCCGCGATGGACCGCTTCCGCGACGCGCTCAACCTCGCCTGCGGCTACGTCAGGGAGCGGGGCTACGACCTGCGCTTCGCGCTCGAGCCCAAGCCCAACGAGCCCCGCGGCGACATCCTGCTGCCGACCATCGGGCACGCGATCGCGCTGATCTCCGAGCTCGACCACCCGGAGATGGTCGGCCTCAACCCCGAGGTCGGGCACGAGGAGATGGCGGGCCTCAACTTCGCGCACGGCATCAGCCAGGCGCTGTGGCACGACAAGCTCTTCCACATCGACCTCAACGGCCAGCACGGCCCGCGCTTCGACCAGGACCTGCGCTTCGGGGCGGGCAACCTGCGGGGGGCGTTCTGGACCGTCGACGCGATGCTCGGCGCCGGCACGTCGAAGAAGTACGAGGGCTACGTGCACTTCGACTACAAGCCCCCGCGCGCCGAGGCGATCGACGGGGTCTGGGAGTCGGCGCGCGCCTGCATGCGCAACTACCTGATCCTGCGGGACAAGGTGCAGGCCTTCCGCGCCGACCCCGAGGTGCAGGCCGCCCTGGACGCCGCCGGGGTCAGCGAGCTCGAGACCCCGACGGTCGCGCCGGGGGAGTCGCTCGACGACGTCCGGAACGCGACCTATGACCTCGACGCGCTGCGCACCCGCAGCGTCGCCATGGAGGCCCTGGACCAGCTCGCGATGGAGCACCTGCTAGGTGTCCGCTGACCCTCGTCCCGAAAGGAACTGACATGCCTCGACCGATCACCCTGTTCACCGGCCAGTGGGCCGACCTGCCCCTCGAGGAGGTCGCCCGCCTGGCCTCGGAGTGGGGCTACGACGGCCT
>JAEZKN010000040.1 GCA_023415395.1 Actinomycetes bacterium | reverse complement strand
CGGCCAGGACCCGGCGCACGACGTCGTCGTCGAGGTCGAGCGCCCGGGCGACCGTGAGCCGCTCCCCGCCGAGCAGCAGCAGCCCGGCCGCGCGCGCCCGGACGGGGAGCAGCGCACCGAGGCGCGTGTGCGCGACGTCGATCGCCGCGTCGGGGATCTCCGGCGCCGACACGATCGTCACGTGGGGTGCGTTCGTGGGCGAGGTGTGGTCGAGCTGCGAGGGCAGGCCCGCGTCGCGCAGCGCCTGCCAGTCGCGCCGCACCCGCGCCTGGCCGGCGTCGTCGGGGACGAGTTCGAGAGCGTGGAGCTTCGGCACGTGCCTAGGCTGCACCATGGGCAAGCCGAGGAAGCGACTGGACAAGCGGACCTACGAGGCCGAGCTGTTCCGGCTCCAGGCCGAGCTGGTCAAGGTCCAGGAGTGGGTGCGCGCCGAGGGCGAGCGCGTCGTCGTGGTCTTCGAGGGCCGCGACGCCGCCGGCAAGGGCGGCGCGATCAAGCGGATCACGCAGTACCTCAACCCCCGCGTGGCCCGCAAGCCCGCGCTGCCGACGCCGAGCGAGCGGCAGCGCGGTCAGTGGTACTTCCAGCGCAACGTCGAGCACCTCCCCGCGCGCGGGGAGATCGTGCTCTTCGACCGGGCCTGGTACAACCGCGCCGGGGTCGAGCACGTGCTCGGCTTCTGCACCCCCGAGGAGCACGCGCGCTTCCTGCGCCAGTGCCCGGTCTTCGAGCGGCTCCTGGTCGAGGACGGCATCCTGCTGCGCAAGTACTGGTTCTCGGTGAGCGACGAGGAGCAGCAGCGCCGCTTCCGCGAGCGCATCGACGACCCGATGCGGCGCTGGAAGCTCTCCACCACCGACCTGGAGTCGATCACCCACTGGGAGGACTACTCCCGCGCCAAGGACCAGATGATGGCCCACACCGACATCGCGGAGGCGCCCTGGTACGTCGTGGAGGGGGACGTGAAGAAGGAGGCGCGGCTCAACATGATCGCCCACCTGCTCTCCACCATCCCCTACACCGAGGTGGAGCTGCCCGCGATCGAGGTGCCGGAGCGGCCGGCCGGCACGGGCTACCAGCGCCCGCCGCGCGACCTGTCGACCTACGTCCCGGACCACGTCGCGACCCTCCTCTGACCCACGACGTCGAGTTGGGCCCCCTTCCCCGTTGAGTTGGCCGTGTTTCCCCCTTGAGTTGGGTCTGAGTGCGAGAACGGCCCAACTCGCACGGCATTTCGGCCCAACTCAACGTGGGGTCAGGTGGAGAGGACGAGGCCGGAGGTCGGGACGCCGGTGCCGGCGGTGACCAGCGCGTGCTCGACCGACGGCACCTGGTTGACCGAGGTGCCGCGGACCTGGCGCACGCCCTCGGCGATGCCGTTCATGCCGTGGATGTAGGCCTCGCCGAGCTGGCCGCCGTGGGTGTTGAGCGGCAGCCGGCCACCCAGCTCGATCGCGCCGTCGGCGATGAAGCCGGGCGCCTCGCCGCGGCCGCAGAAGCCGAGCTCCTCCAGCTGCATGAGGACGTACGGCGTGAAGTGGTCGTAGAGGATGGCCATCTGCACGTCGTCCGGGCCGAGCCCGCTCTGCCGCCACAGCTCGCGCCCGACCACGCCCATCTCGGGGATGCCGATGTCGGAGCGGTAGTACGACGTCATCACGAACTGGTCCACGCCGCTGCCCTGCGCCGCCGCCGCGATGTACGCCGGCGTCTGCTTCAGGTCGCGCGCCCGCTCGGCCGAGACGATGACGAGCGCCACGGCGCCGTCGCTCTCCTGGCAGCAGTCGAGCAGGTGCAGCGGGTCCACGATCATCCGCGAGGCCTGGTGGTCCTCGAGCGTGATCGCCTTGCCGTGGAAGAACGCGTCGGGGTTGGTCGCGGCGTGCCGGCGGTCGGCCACCGCGACGCGACCGAAGTCCTCGGAGGTGGCGCCGTACTCGTGCATGTAGCGCCGGGCCTGCATCGCGACCGTGGCCGCCGGGGTGCCGAGCCCCATCGGGTAGGTCCACGCGTTGTCCAGGCCGTTGGTGTTGACCTGGGTCGCGGCGGCGACCGAGAACTGGCCGAAGCGCGAGCCGCTGCGCTCGTTGAAGCCGCGGTAGGCCACGACGCAGTCGGCGACGCCAGTGGCGACGGCCATCGCGGCCTGCTGCACGGTGGCGCACGCGCCACCGCCGCCGAAGTTGATGCGGCTGAAGAACCGCAGCTCCCCGCAGCCGAGCTCGCGGGCGACCGCGATCTCGGAGGAGGTGTCCATGGTGAACGTGGTGAAGCCGTCGACGTCCGCGGGCGTGAGGCCACAGTCGGCCAGCGCGTGCTGGACCGCCTCGACGGAGAGCTGGAGCTCGGAGCGCCCGGACTCCTTGGAGAACTCGGTCGCGCCGATGCCGGCGATGGCGGCCTTCCTCGACAGGCTCATGCAACCACCCGGACCGTCCCGGTGACGTGGTCGCCGAGCGAGACCCGGCCGACCACCGAGATCGTCGCGATGCCGTCCTCGACGGACTCGACCGTCCCGCTGAAGGTCAGCGTGTCGTAGGGGTGCGCGGGCGCGCCGAGGCGGATCGCGATGCCCTTGAGCTCGGTGTCGGGTCCGGCCCAGTCGACGACGAACTTCTCGACCAGCCCGTTGGTGGTCAGGATGTTCATGAAGATGTCCTTCGACCCGGCCGCCTGCGCGACGTCGCGGTCGTGGTGGACGTCCTGCCAGTCCCGCGTGGCGATCGCGGTGCTCACGATCGTCGTCGGCGTCAGCGGCAGGCTCCACTCCGGGATGGTGTCTCCAGCCTTCATCAGGCACGCCTCCAGATCGGCAGGGTCAGCTCGTCGTCGACGCGGTTCCAGTCCACCCGGAGCCGCATCCCGATCGCGATCTCGTCGTCGGCCACGCCGACCACCTCACCGACCATCCGCACGCCCTCGTCGAGGTCGATCAGCGCGATCACGATCGGCAGCTCCTTGCCGGGCACCGGCGGGTGCCGGTGCACCACGTAGGAGAAGACCGTGCCGGTGCCGGCGGCCACCACGTGGCCCCGGTCGAGCGCGCCGCAGTCCGGGCACGCCGGGCCGGGCGGGAACCGCAGGGTCCTGCACACGTTGCAGGTCTGGATGCGCAGCTCGCCGGCCGCCGTGCCGTCCCAGAAGAACTGGGAGTCGCGGCCGATCATCGGCCGGATCACGCCCGCGCTCATGGCCGCTCCCGCGGGATGAACTTGAGGACCCGGAACAGCATCGAGGCCACCTTCTCCTCGCCGACGTACCAGGTGTTGCGCGAGGTCACGAAGTAGCCCTCGCCCATCGCGGTGCTCTTCGGTCCCGCCACCGAGTCCAGCGCGGTCGTCACCCGGACGTGCTCGCCGACCTCGAGGTAGCGCTCGTAGGTCTGCTCGCAGTTGGTGCCGAGCACCGCGGTGTAGCCCTCGGCGGTCAGCACCTCCATCATCCGGCTCAGCGGGTCGTCGTCGGG
>JAEZKN010000018.1 GCA_023415395.1 Actinomycetes bacterium | reverse complement strand
TCCCCCCATTTGTCAATACCGGGCCGCCCCGGGGGGGCCCGGGCCGGCTCTGTGGAGAAGGCTCTGTGGACGACCAGGCGGAGTCGGCGGCTACTCCCAGCGCGTGGCGAAGGTGAAGCCGACGGCCATGAAGCCGATGCCGACGATGAGGTTCTTCTGGCCCAGGTCGTTGAAGACCGGGATGCTGGAGATGTCGTTGCTGAAGACGTAGTAGGTGCAGATCCACAGCAGGCCGATCAGGAAGCACCCGAGCATGCCGACCACGACACCGCGGCCGCGGCCGAGGGGGGTGGAGGGGTGCGCGGCGATGACGAGGCCCACGAGGACGAGGCCGAACCCGATGAGGTAGTTCCAGTTCCCGAGGTCGGCCATGAAGGCCGGCTTGCCCGGGTCGGGCGCCGGGAACTCGGTCGGGTCCACGCGCACGGCGAGGTAGTAGTAGGCGATCCAGGCGACGCCGAGGACCATCGCGACGACGGCCACAGCGAAGCGCGGCGAGAGGATCGGACCCCTGGGCGGGGCGAGGGGGTCCACGGGGGCCTTGGCCACGGGGTGCTCCTGGATCATGGTCGGACGAGAACTCCGGGTTACCTTAGTCGTCGTGACCGGTGGAACTCACGCTCGACCCCCGGAGTCCCACGACTCCGCGGCCCCGCGGCGACGGTTCCCGCTCCCGGCGGGTCGACCCCGGCGGGTTCGTCAGCACCGCGCCTGGCGCATCGGTACGCCGGTCGTGGTGCTGCTGTGCGGCTCGCTGTTCATCGTGAGCGCGGCCAACTCCGACGGCACCGACCTGCGTCCGGGCCGCTACACCGACCTGGCCTCCCTGGTGAAGGACGAGGCCGACCAGTACGACGCCCTGCGGCAGCAGGTCGCCGACCTCGACGGCCAGGTGTCGACGCTGAGCTCGGCGATGAGCGACCGCGACGTCAACCGCTACCACCGCCGGATCGCCCAGCTCAAGGACCCCGCCGGCCTCGTGCCGCGCTCCGGGCCCGGCCTGACGATCACGCTGTCCGACGCCCCCGAGGAGCTCATCAACACCACGACCGGCAACGTCAACGACCTGCTGGTCCACCAGCAGGACATCCAGGCGGTCGTCAACGCCCTGTGGCAGGGGGGCGCGAGTGCGGTGACCATCGCGGGCCAGCGGATCGTCTCGACCACGGGCATCAAGTGCGAGGGCAACGCCGTCCAGCTCCAGGGCGTGCCCTACCCGCAGCCCTACGTCATCCAGGCGGTCGGCGACCCGGGCGACCTGCTCACCGCGATCGAGGACGACGACTACCTCTCCCTCTACCGCCAGCTCTCCGCCGACCCCGACTACGCGCTCGGGTGGGAGCTCGAGCTCGAGGACTCGGTCACCGCTCCGGCGTACGACGGCCTGCTCGACCTGAACTTCGCGGTGCCGCTCGACCAGGCAGGGAGCTGAGCGGCCGCTCCGGCGTCTCGAGGACCGGGGACTCGGTCTCGGTCGGCGTGCCCGGCGACTCCGTCGGCTCGTCCGGGGTCTCGGTCGGCTCCACGAAGCTCGACACCACCAGCGTGACCGTCGTGCCCTGGTCGGCCCGGGTCCCGCCCTGGGGCGACTGGCTCAGCACCGTGCCGGCGGGCTCGGTGGAGTTGGGGTTCTCGATGGTCTCGACCTTGAAGCCCGCGTTGCGGATGGCGTTCTTGGCCTGCGGCTGCATCATCCCGACGACGTTGGGGATCTCCTCGGGCCCGTCGGAGTAGTAGACGGTCACCGTGGTGCCGTCGGCCACGGTCTGGCCCTGGGAGGGGTCGGTCCGGATGACCCGGCCCTCGTCCTCGTCGGAGTCCTCCTCCTCGAAGCGCACCTGGAGGCCGGCCTCCTCGAGCTCGGCCTTGGCGTCCTCGCGGAAGTCCCCGACCACGTCGGGCACCTGCACCTCGGGGCGGCCCAGCGAGATCACCAGGTTGACCCGGCTGTCGGGCTCGACGAACGCGTCGGCGCCCGGGTCCTGGCGGATCACCTTCCCGGCCGCGACGTTCTCGCTGTTCTCGCGCTCGATGTCGCCGACGGCCAGGCCGGCCTCGCCGATCAGCTTGCGCGCCTGGTTCTCGGTGCGGTCGATGACGTTGGGGACCGCGACCTCCTCGGGCGCGGACTCGAAGAGCCGGGGCATGAGGTAGGCCGCACCGGCGACCAGCACGACGATCAGCAGCCCGAGCGCGACCAGGAGGCCGGTGCGGCCGCGCGAGGTCTCCTCCTCCTCGGCCGGGACCTGGGGCACCACCGCGGTCGCGGCCGTCGGGTACGGCGCGGGGGCCGGCGGCGGCACCTGGGCCTGCACCGGGCGGCCGGCGAGGTAGCGCTCGATGTCGCTGCGCATGGCCGCGGCCGACTGGTAGCGGTCCTCGACCCGCTTGGCCAGCGCCTTCATCACGATCGCGTCGATCTCCGGCGGGAGGTCGGTGTCGTGGTCCGACGGCGGGAGGGCGGGCTCGCGCACGTGCTGGTAGGCGACGGCCACCGGGCTGTCGCCGACGAACGGCGGCCGGCCGGTCAGCAGCTCGTAGAGCAGGCAGCCGGCGGAGTAGACGTCGGAGCGGGAGTCGACGGTCTCGCCGCGGGCCTGCTCGGGGGAGAGGTACTGCGCCGTCCCGACCACCGCGGCGGTCTGGGTCATCGTCGAGGACGCGTCGCTGATCGCCCGGGCGATGCCGAAGTCCATGACCTTGACGTCGCCGCTCGGCGTGAGCATGACGTTGCCCGGCTTGATGTCGCGGTGGATGATCCCCGCGCGGTGGCTGTAGTCCAGGGCGGAGAGCACGCCGCTGGTGATCTCCAGCGCGCGCTCGGGGAGGATCTTGCGGCCCTCGCGGAGGATGTCGCGCAGGGTCCGGCCGGCGACGTACTCCATGACGATGTAGGGCTGGGAGATGCCGGAGCCGTCGGCCGCCGGCTCCTCGCCGGTGTCGTAGACCGCGACGATCGCCGGGTGGTTGAGCGAGGCCGCGGACTGCGCCTCGCGCCGGAATCGGGCCTGGAAGGTCGCGTCGCTGGCCAGGTCGGTGCGCAGGCGCTTGACCGCGACGACCCGGCCGAGGCGGGTGTCGGTCCCCTTGCGCACCTCGGCCATGCCACCTCGGCCGAGCAGCTCGCCGAGCTCGTAACGGCCACCGATCAGGGTCGGCTGCTGATTGCTCATGGGCGAATGGACCTGGCCTCACTGCTCGCTGCGTCGGGGGTGGGTGTCTCGGTGCGGGTGGCCGGGGACGAGGTCGGAGTCTCGGTCGGAGCCTCCGTGGGGGTGTCGCTGGGGGTCTGCGTCGGCGTCTGGGTCTGCGTCTCGGACTCGGTGGGCTTCTCGGTGGGCGCCTCGGTCGTCGGCTCCTCCGAGGGCTCCTCGCTCCGCTGGGTCTGCGACGGGGTCTCGCTCGGCTCGTCGCCGGGCTCGGTGTCGTCGCCGCGCGAGGCCAGGACCAGCAGCAGCGCGATCACGGCGGCGATCGCGAGCGCGAGCACCAGCAGCACCGGCCAGAGCTTGCTGCGCCGGCTCATCCGCTCGTGCTCGTCGGGCTGGTGCCCGGCCGTGGGACCGGCGTGCAGGGTGGGCTCGGGGGAGACGACCGGCGCCATCACCTGGGTGTTGTCGACCGGCGGCACGGCCGCGACCTGGGTCGCGGCGGTCGCCGGGTCGCGCAGGGCGGCGGCGAGGGCCGCGCCGTCGGCGTACCGGTCCTGGGGGAGCTTGGCCATGGCCCGCCGCACGACCGCGGCGAGGTCGGCCGGGACGTCGTCGGGCAGGGCCGGCACCGGCTCGCGCAGGTGCATGAGCGCGGTCGCGACCGCGGTGTCGGCGACGTAGGGCCTCCTGCCCGCGAGGCACTCGAACGCCACGACACCCAGGGAGTAGACGTCGGAGGCAGGCGTGGCGGTCTGGCCCTGGGCCTGCTCGGGGGAGAGGTACTGCGGCGTGCCCATCACCTCGCCGGTCTGGGTCAGCCCCATGCCCTCGGCCGCGCGGGCGATGCCGAAGTCGGTGATCTTCACGTGGCGGTCGGGGGTGACCAAGAGGTTGGCCGGCTTCACGTCGCGGTGCACGATCCCGGCGGCGTGCGCGGCCGCGAGGCCGTCGGCGGCCTGGGCGAGCAGGTCGCGGACCGCCGTGGGGTCCATGGGGGTGTCGGGCCGGATCAGCGCCGAGAGCGGCTGCCCGTCGACGAGCTCCATGACGAGGTAGGGGCGGCCGTCCGCGCCCGCGCCGTAGTCGTAGACCGTCGCGATGTTGGGGTGGTGCAGGGCGCCGGCGTGCTGCGCCTCGGTCTCGAAGCGGGCCCGGAAGGACGGGTCGTCGGCGTACTCCTGCTTGAGCAGCTTGACCGCGACCTCGCGGCCCAGGCTGGTGTCGGTGGCGCGCCACACCTCGCCCATGCCGCCGGTGGCCAGGCGCTGCTCGAGCCGGTAGCGCCCGGCGCCGTCGGCGTAGGTCTCCGGGGTCTGTCCGGTCACTTGATCACCGCCTCCATCACGGCCTTCGCGATCGGGCCGCCGATCAGGCCGCCGGCGATCTCGCCGCGGTCGATGTCGGCCTTCTGGATCATCACGGCGACGGCCACCTCGGGGTTGTCCGCCGGTGCGAACGAGATGAACCAGGCGTACGGCGGCACGTCGTCGATGCCGCTCTGCGCGGTGCCGGTCTTGCCGGCGACCGAGATGCCCGGGATCGCCGCCGGGCTGGCGGTGCCCTCGTCGACCGTGGCCACCATCAGCTTGGTGACCTCGCTGGCCGTCGTCGGCGACACGGCGCGCGAGAGCTCCTGGGGCTCGGTCTTGTCGAGCACGTCGAGGTCGGCCGACTGCTGCTCGTCGACGAGGTAGGGGCGCATCACCGTGCCGTCGTTGGCCAGGCCGGCGGCCACCATGGCCATCTGCAGCGGCGTGGCGGAGACCTCGAACTGGCCGAAGCCAGCCTGCCCGAGCTCGGCGTCGTCGAGCTCGGTGGGGAAGACCGACTCGGCCTGCGGCGAGAGGTCTTCGAGGTAGTGGCTGTTGAAGCCGAAGCCCTCGGCGGTCTTGAGCATGTCTGCGGCCCCGACCTGGCCGGCGAGCTGGGCGAAGGTGGTGTTGCAGGACTGCGCCATCGCCAGCGTGAACGGGATCTGCGAGCCGTTGGCCCCGCAGCTGCGGCCCTCGTTGTCGATCAGGCCGGTCGGGCCCGAGGTGAGGGGCAGCTGGTAGGTCGCGCCGCCGGGCACGTCGTCGGAGGCCTTGTAGAGGCCCTTCTCGATCGCCGCCGCCGCGGTCACGACCTTGAAGGTCGAGCCGGGGGGCAGCCGGGTCTGGATCGCCCGGTTCAGCAGCGGCTGGGCCGGGTCCTCCTCGAGGCGGTCGAAGGTCTTGGCGACCGCGCCGAGGTCGTGCGAGGCGAGCTGGTTGGGGTCGTAGGTCGGCAGCGACACCATCGCCAGGACCTTGCCGGTGCTCGGCTCGAGCGCCACCACGGCGCCCTGCACGGCGGGGACGGCGCGCAGCCCGTCGAACGCCGCCTGCTGCGCGGCCGGGTCGAGCGTCAGCTTCACGTTGCCGCCCTGGGGCGGCTCGTTGCTGAGCAGGTCCACGAGCTTGGTGACGAACAGCCGGGAGTCCTCGCCGGAGAGCACGTCGTTCTCGGACTTCTCGATGCCGGCCTGGGAGTAGTAGGAGAACCAGCCGGTCACCGGGGCGTAGAGGTACGGCTTGGGGTAGACGCGCTGGAACTCGTACTGGTCGTCGGACTCGACGCTCTTGGCGACGGCCGTGCGGCCGGTGAGGATCGCCCCGCGCTCGCGGGAGTACGACGCCACGACCTCGCGGCGGTTGCGCGGGTCGTCGTCGAGCTGGCCCGCCTTCCAGTACTGCAGGTAGGAGGCGTTGATCATCAACGCCAGGAACAGCAGCAGGCAGAAGATCGAGATCGTCCGGATCGGCTTGTTCATGTCGTCGACGTCTCCCTCACCCGGGCCATCACAGCTTCACGACCTGAGTGGAGTCTGAGTCGATGGCCGCGGTGTCGTCGGCCAGCTGCGGCACCGGACGGCGGGCCTGGTCGGAGATGCGGAGCAGGAGCGCGACGATCACCCAGTTCGCGAGCAGCGAGGAGCCGCCGTAGGAGAGGAACGGCGTGGTGAGACCGGTCAGCGGGATCAGGCCGGTCACGCCGCCCACGACCACGAAGACCTGGAGGGCGAGGACCGTGGCGAGACCGGTGGCGACCAGCTTGCCGAAGCCGTCGCGGCAGATCAGCGCGGTGCGCAGCGCCCGCTCGACGATCAGGCCGTACATCATGATCACGGCGATGACCGCGGTCAGGCCGAGCTCCTCGCCGATCGCGGCCACGATGTAGTCGGAGTTGGCCAGCGGGACCCGGTAGGGGTCGCCCTCGCCGAACCCGCGCCCGATCAGCCCGCCCCAGCCGAGGCCGAACATCGCCTCGACCGGCTGGTAGGCGCGGTCGGACGTGCCCGGGCCGTAGTAGTCGAAGGGGTGGAGCCAGACGTCGAAGCGCTCGCGCACGTGGTGGAAGAGCGTGTACGCCGTCGCCGCGCCGCCGGCGAACATCAGCCCGCCGACGACCAGCCAGCCGGGACGCTCGGTCGCGACGTAGAGCATCACGAGGAAGACGCCGAAGAACAGCAGGCTGGAGCCGAGGTCCTTCTGGAAGACCAGGATGCCCAGGCTGATCAGCCACGTCACGAGGATCGGGCCCAGGTCGCGGCCGCGCGGCAGGTCGACGAAGACCACGCGGCGGCCGGCCAGCGCCAGCGCGTCGCGGTGGAGCACGAGGTAGCCGGCGAAGGTGATGACCAGGAGCACCTTGGCGAACTCGCCGGGCTGGAAGTTGAAGGGCCCCAGCTGGATCCAGATCCGGGCGCCGTTCACGGTCTTGCCCAGGCCGGGCAGCATCGGCAGGAGCAGCAGCGCGATCGCGGCCAGGCCGCTGGTGTAGGTGAAGCGCTGGAGCACGCGGTGGTCGCGGATGATCAGCAGCGTGGCGACGAAGAGGATCACGCCGAGCGTCATCCAGATCAGCTGCTGCTGGGCGTAGTCGGCCTTGCGGCCGGCGTCCTCCGCGGCGAGGTCGAGGCGGTGGATGACCGCGAGACCGAGGCCGTTGAGGGCGGCCACGACGGGGAGCAGCACCGGGTCGGCGTACGGCGCGACGAAGCGGATCACGACGTGGGAGCCGACCAGCAGCGCGGCCAGCCAGCCGCCGTACCCGAACAGGTCGGCCGGGACCTCCTGGTCGACGCCGATGCCGACGGCGGCGTACGCCCCGATGCCGACGGCGAGGGCGAGCACGAGCAGGAAGAGCTCGGCGCCGCGGCGGCGCCGGTGCACGAAGCCGAGGAAGCTGCCGGACTGGGCCATCACGCGCCGCCCGCCGGCTCGGGGAGGGCCTGGCGCCCGGCCAGGTCCTGGACCTTGGCCTCGGCGTCGGCGAGGTTGTCGTAGGCGATGCCCTCGCGGACCCGGTCGGCCTCGACGTCGCCGAGGAGGTCGAGCTGGACGTCGGAGGTCTCGTAGGGCTCGAAGAGCTCGAAGCCGGCGATCTCGGTGTTCACGCCCCGGAAGATCGTGACGGTGCCGTCCTGCTCGGCGACGAAGTACTGGTCCTGGGTCCAGGCGTAGGCGTAGGCCAGGGCCATCCAGCCGATGCCGAGGACCACGAGCGTCCCGCAGATCCGCTTGAGCCAGACGAAACGCCGCGGCGGCCGGGGCGCGTAGCGCGCCTCCTCCGGGTCGATCGGGTCGTTGCTGATCGCGAAGGCGCCCCCGGGCAGGCCGTCGGGGATCTCGGCCTGGACCGGTTCGAGCTCGCCGGTGTCGCCGGAGCGGTGGCCGCGGAACAGGCTGGTCATGCCGCTC
>JAEZKN010000602.1 GCA_023415395.1 Actinomycetes bacterium | reverse complement strand
CAGCACGGCGACGACCTGACCCAGGGAGCGGACCCCGATCACGCTCATGTCGAGCACCATCGCCGCCTCCGCCGCCTGTGGTTCCGGCACGAACACCGCCCGGATGCCGCGCTCGGCCGCGGCGAGGACCATGGGCAGCACGCCGGGCACCGAGCGCAGGTTGCCGTCGAGGGTCAGCTCGCCAATGAAGGCCGCCGCCTCGAAGGTCCCGGAGGGCACGGTGCCCGCGGCCGCGAGCACCGAGACCGCGATGGCCAGGTCGAAGTGGGTGCCACGCTTGATGAGGTCGGCCGGCGAGAGCAGGATCGTGATGCGGCGCGTCGCCGGCCAGTCGAACCGGCTGTTGATGATCGCCATCCGGCACCGGTCGCGGGCCTCGTTGATGGTCGTGTCGGCCCGGCCCACCAGCGTGACCCCGACCTGGCCCGGAGACACGTCGGTCTGGACGTCGATGAGGTGGCCCACCGCGCCGTGGAGCGAGACGGTGTGGGTGGTCGCGAAGGGCATGTCAGCCGATCCCCCGCACGTGGTCGAGCAGCGACGCGCCCCGGCGCGGACGGACGATGCCGACCAGGTCGATGCGGATGTCGCGGACGGCGACACCCCGCTCCTCGACCCAGCGGACCGCCAGGCGCCGCAGCCGGGCGACCTTGATGTCGGTGACCGCCTCGTGCGGGGTGCCGTAGCGGACGCTGGTGCGCGTCTTCACCTCGCAGACCACGAGCACGTCACCGTCGCGCAGGACCAGGTCGATCTCCCCGGCCTCGCAGCGCCAGTTGCGGTCGAGCAGGACCATGCCCTGCTCGGTCAGGTGGCGCGCGGCCAGGGACTCGCCGTACGCGCCGAGGGCCTGCTTGATCGCAGCGGTTGTTCGCGTCATGCCGACAGCGTCGCCGCGGCCGGGGACGACGGGACGGACGGCGAGAGGTCCCTGGGGAGATCCTCGCCGGAGCGGTGTGCTGTGGAGACCTGGCGGGCCCCGTCACTCGAGGAGGGGCGGGGTCAGGCCTTGGGCGGATCGATCTCGGACGGGCTGAGCTCCTCGACGTTCACGTCCTTGAAGGTCAGCACCTTGACGTTCTTGGCGAAGCGCGCCGGCCGGTACATGTCCCAGACCCATGCGTCACTCATCGAGACCTCGAAGAACACCTCTCCGGCCTCGGTCCGGGCCTTCACGTCCACCTGGTTGCACAGGTAGAAGCGCCGGTCGGTCTCGACGACGTACTTGAAGATGCCGACGACGTCGCGGTACTCGCGATAGAGCGTCAGCTCCATCTCGGTCTCGTACTTCTCGAGGTCCTCGGCGCTCACGACGCCGACTCTATCCCCGGCTCCAGCCCGGCGGCGCGCCGAACGTTCACGAACCGCATCCGGTGCACCGGCGAGGGCCCGTGCTCGAGCAGCGCGGCCGTGTGGACGTCGGTGATGTAGCCCTTGTGCGTCTTGAAGTCGTACGCCGGCCAGTCGGCGTCGAGCTCGGTCATGATCCGGTCCCGGGTGACCTTGGCCAGCACCGACGCGGCCGCGATGCAGGCAGCGACCCGGTCGCCCTTCCACACCGCCAGCCCGGGGACGCCGAGGCCGTCGACCGGGAACCCGTCGGTCAGGACGTAGGCCGGCGGCAGGTCGAGCAGCGCGACGGCCCGCCGCAGCGCCTCGACGTTGGCCACGTGCATGCCGAGCCGGTCGCACTCCTCGTGCGAGACGACGACCACCGACCAGGCCAGCGCCCGCTTGACGACCTCGTCGTAGCAACGCTCGCGGGCCTTCTCGGTGAGCAGTTTGGAGTCGGCGAGGCCCGAGATGACGCCCGCCTTGCCCGCGGGGAGGATCGCGGCGCCGGCGACCAGGGGCCCGGCGCAGGCGCCGCGGCCGGCCTCGTCGACCCCGGCGATGGGCTCGATGCCCGTGCGCCGCAGGGCGCGCTCGTAGCCGTAGAGCCCGGCATCCTTCCGGACCGTCACCCCTCGAGGCAGGACGCTCACGACCGGGACCTCAGGACGCGTCCGGCACGTCCGCGAAGGTGTCCGGACGGTGGAGGAACGTGAAGCGGTCGCGCGGCCAGAGGAGGACGAACACCTTGCCGACGACGTCGTCGACGTCGACGTAGGGGTTGAGCGTGCAGTCCTCGTCGGTCTTCAGGCACATGTGCACGGTGGAGTCGGCGGAGTTGTTGCGGTTGTCGCCCATCACGAAGACGTGGCCGTCGGGGACCGGGCCGACCTCCCAGTCGCAGTTGCCCTTCATCGGGCCGTAGCACTGCGCGCCGCCGAGACGGGCGTACTCCTTCTCGTTGAGGGGCTGGCCGTTGACGAGGATCCGCCCCTTCTCGTCGCAGCAGGTGATCACGTCGCCGGCCACGCCGATCACGCGCTTCACGAGGTGCCCACCGCTCGGGTAGAGCCCGATCTTCGAGAGCACGCTGGCCACGCCGTTCGTGGGGCCGGCGGAGTCGGCGGGGCCCAACCAGCCGCCCGGGTCCTTGAAGACCACGACGTCGCCGCGCTCGGGGCCGTCACCGAACCAGTAGGACACCTTCTGCACCAGGATCCGGTCGTTCTTGACCAGCCCCGGCTCCATCGACTGCGACGGGATGTAGAACGCCTGGACGAAGAGCGCCTTGATGACGACGGCCAGGACCAGGGCGATGGCCAGGAGCAGCAGGGTCTCCTGCCAGACCGGCAGGTGCTTCTTCTTCGCCTTCTTCGCGTCCGCGCCCGGCGCGTCGTCGCCCGAAATCGACGACGACCGCGACACCGGCTCGTCGGGTTCGGCGACGGGGGCCGGGTCGCGGTCGTCAGAAGTCACGCGCAGAGGCTAACGGGCGATCCTGAGGGTTTGCCTCAGGCCTCGCGGCGCTCCTTGATCTTGGCCTTCTTGCCGCGGAGGTTGCGCAGGTAGTAGAGCTTCGCCCGGCGGACGTCACCGCGGGTGACGACCTCGATCTGCTCGAAGATCGGGGAGTTCAGCGGGAAGGTGCGCTCGACGCCGACGCCGAAGGAGACCTTGCGGACGGTGAAGCTGCGACCGATGCCGGAGCCCTGGACGCGGATCACGACGCCCTGGAAGATCTGGACACGGGAGCGGTTGCCCTCGACGACCTTGACGTGGACCTTGATGGTGTCGCCGGCGCGGAAGTCCGGGACGTCGTCGCGCTTGATGGCGTTGCCGAGCTCGGCAATGACGTTGCTCATTGTCTCTCCTCGCGAGTGCCACAGGTCAGCCGCGGATGCAGTTGCTTCGACTGAGGTGGTGTCGACGCCGGACGTCTCCCCTGTGGCAGAGGCATCCGCGACACCGAGGGGCAATCTTTCCATGCGATCGCGCCGGGCGCGAAATCCGCCGTCCCGCCCCGCGCGGATCCGGGAGGATGGTCCCATGACGGTGGCGACCGAGGAGCTCGACTGGCCTCCCCACGACTCCGCGGTCCGGCCGTGGCGCCAGCGCACCGTGCGCGGTCCGCGCGCCGACCGGCTCATGCGGGAGGTCACCGCCTCGCTCCCCCCGATGATCGCCGAGCTGGACCTGCCCATGGACCGCACGCTCACGGCGATGACCACGGCCAGCGCCGGCGGCCTGAGCCACCTGGACCTGGTCCACGGACGCACCCTGGCCGAGCTCAACCACCTGCTGCTGCGCACCGAGGCGGTCGACTCCTCCAAGATCGAGAACGTCGACGCCAGCATCGCCGACTACGGGCGAGCGCTCCTGGGCGAGGGAGCGAACGCCTCGGCGGTCTCGATGGCCTCGGCGACGGCCGCCATGGCCCGGCTGATCACCGACTCCGACCGGACCTGGCGGATCCGCTCCGACGCGGTGCTGGCCGCCCACCGTGAGCTGTTCGCCCGCAACCCCGAGGAAGCCGGACGGGCCGGCGAGTACCGCACGACGCAGAACTGGATCGGCGGCAGCGACTACGCACCTCGCGACGCGCTCCACGTCCCCCCGCCGCCGGACACGGTGCCCGACTACCTCCAGGACCTGTTCGCGTTCCTGGACCGGCAGGACCTCCCGCCCCTCGTCCAGGCCGCGATCGCCCACGCCCAGTTCGAGTCCATCCACCCCTTCATCGACGGCAACGGCCGGATCGGCCGGGCGCTGATCCACGCCGTCCTGCGGCGGCGCCGGGTGACCCGGCACGTCACCGTCCCCATCGCGTCCGCGCTGGTGGTCCACCGCGACCACTACTTCTCCGCACTCAACGCCTACCGGGCGGGGCGGGCGCGCACGATCGTGGCCCTGCTCGCCCGGTCGGCCGGGGTCGCCACGGCCGAGTCCTGGGTGACCGCCACCCGTCTCGTCGAGATCCGCGAGCAGTGGAGCGCGGCGGTCGGGGGCACCCGGCCGGGGACGCCGGCGCACCGGGTGCTCGACCTCCTCACCGGCGAGCCGATCGTCACCACCCGCCTCGTCCACGAGCGTCTGGGCGTCGAGGAGGACGAGGCCGTCGCCGTGATCGAGCGCCTCGTGGACACCCGGGTCCTGCGCCGGGCGCCGCGCTCGCGCCGGGCGCCGGTCTGGCTCGCGTCCGCCGTCGTCGACGAGATCGGGGACCTCAGCGACCGGATCCAGGCCGCGAGCCGACGGATGACCGGCCCCGGCGCAGCCACCGCGGGCTGAGGACGCACGACGGGCCCGCCTCCCCCGAGAGGAAGCGGGCCCGCCGGCGATGCGTGGGTCAGTCCAGGGCGTAGCCGCCACCGTGGAGGGCCAGGTCGAGGCCGGCGACCTCGTCGTCCTCCTTGGCGCGGAAGCCGATGGTCTTCTCGATCACCATGCCGGCGACGTAGGCCACCGCGAACGCCCAGGCGATCACGACGACCGACGAGGAGAGCTGCGACCACAGCTGGGCGAGGCCGCCGCCGTAGAACAGGCCCTCGCCGTCGTACTTGGCGAAGAAGCCGAGGTAGAGGCACCCGATGAACCCGCCGACGAGGTGGATGCCCACGACGTCGAGGGAGTCGTCGAAGCCGGCCTTGTACTTCAGCTCCACCGCGAGGGCGCAGACGGCACCGGCGAGGAGGCCGAGCAGGATCGCGGCCCACGGGTCGACGTGGGCGCACGCCGGCGTGATGGCGACGAGGCCGGCGACGACGCCGGAGCCGGCGCCGACGGCGGTGGCCTTGCCCTCCTTGAAGTGCTCGACGACGATCCAGCCGAGCATGCCGGCGGCCGGCGTGATGAGGGTGTTGAGGAAGATCAGGCTCGTCTGGGCCTCGTCGGCACCGTAGACGCCGGTGTTGAAGCCGAACCAGCCGAACCACAGGATCGCGACGCCGATGAGCACGAGCGGCACGTTGTGCGGCTGCGCCTCCTCCTTGGAGAAGCCGAGCTTGCGACGGCCGAGGACGAGCGCCAGCGCGAGCGCGGCGGCACCGGAGGCCTGGTGGACGATCGTGCCGCCGGCCCAGTCGAGCGCGCCGGTGCCGCCCAGGAAGAAGTCACCGTTGAGGATCCAGCCGGACCAGACCCAGGCCTGGCCCGGGAAGTAGACCAGCGTGGCCCAGACGCCCGCGAAGAGCAGCCAGGGGAAGAACCGGGCGCGGTCGGCGATCGCGCCGGAGATGAGCGCGACCGTGATGATCGCGAACGAGGCGCCGAAGGCGATGCCGCCCAGCGTCGCGTCGTCGGCCTTGACCGCCTCGGTCAGGCCGAAGTCCTGGAAGGGGTTGCCGAAGAACTGGCTGATGCCGCTGTCACCCAGCGCACCGATGCCGGTCGCGCCGTAGAGGACCCACAGGATCGTGACCACGCCCATCGACCCGAAGACGAGCATCATCATGGAGACCACGGACTTGGACTTCACCAGGCCGCCGTAGAAGAAGGCCAGGCCCGGCGTCATGAAGATCACCAGCGCCGCGCACAGCAGCAGCCATGCTAGATCGAGAGACATCGCGTACCTCTTACATTCTCGGGAGAGTGCCGTCGCCCACGCACCGTCGCGCTCTGGCGGTTGACGGTGATCTTGGCGAGCCGGCGTTTCACCCGACTCCAGCGTCTGTTTCGCTTGGGTTACAGGTGCGCGTCGCCGGTTTCGGCGGTGTTGCGGCGCGGCTTGGTGAGACGCACGGCACCCTCCGGGGCGGCACCCGGGTCGCGCTGCAGGCGGTAGCCGGCCTTCTTGTACATGCGCAGGTTGCGCTCGCTGCCGGCGCCCGTGAACAGCGCGTACGACGTCGCCGTCCGCGGCGCGAGCGCCTCGATGCGTTCCAGCAGCGCGCGACCGAGGCCGCGCCCGCTCACGTCGGGGGCCACCATCAGCCGGCCGACCTCCCACGCGTCCCCGTCGAGCGAGGCACGCACCGCGCCGACCAGGCGCCCCGCCGAACGGGCGACCAGGACGGTGTCGCGCGCGATCCAGTCGCGCAGGTCGTCATAGGTCTCGTGCAGCGCGGGGATGCGCACCCCCGGGTTGTCGTGCATCTCCTGGACCCAGCAGGCCCGCTGGAGCACGAAGAGCTCACCGGCGTCCGCCGGCTCGACCGGCCGGATCTCGAGGTCCGCGAGGAGGGCGGAGGCCGGCACCAGGTCCGGTCGCCGCTCGACGGTACGCCGGAGCGCCTGGTCGCGCCGCCACGCCGCGATCGCGCCGTGGTCCCCCGAGAGCAGCACCGGCGGCACCTCGCGACCGCGCCACGAGGCGGGCTTGGTGTAGACGGGGTACTCCAGCAGGCTCGCCCCCGCGTCGGTCAGGGAGTGGGACTCCTCGACCAGGGACTCCGCGTTGCCCATGAAGCCCGGGACCAGGCGCACCACAGCCTCGGTGACGGCGAGCGCGGCCACCTCTCCCCCGTTGAGGACGTAGTCGCCGAGGGAGATCTCGCGCACCTCGGCCCGGTCGGCGGCGTCGTCGAGGACGCGTTGGTCGATGCCCTCGTAGCGGCCGCACGCGAAGACGAGACGCTCGCGCGTCGCCAGCTCGCGCGCGATCGCCTGGGTGAACGGCTGCCCCGAGGGCGTGGGGAAGACGATGGTCGCGCCCGCCACGTCGAGCGCGTCGAAGGCCTCGCCCCACGGCTCGGGCTTCATCACCATGCCGGCGCCCCCGCCGTACGGTGTGTCGTCGACGGTGCGGTGCCGGTCGTGGGTCCACTGCCGCAGGTCGTGCACCCGGACGTCGATCAGGCCCGTGGCCCGGGCCTTGCCCGCGAGCGAGAGCTCGAGCGGAGCGAGGTAGTCGGGGAAGATCGTGAGGACGTCGATCCGCATCGGGACGCGCCTCAGTCCTCGTCGGGCAGCGGGGTCACGAGCCCCGGCCGGTCGGCGATGACGACCCGGCCGCCCGCGACGTCGACCTCGGGCACCAGGGCCTTCACGAACGGCACGAGTGCCTCCCGGCGATCGGGGGTGCGCACGACGAGGAGGTCCTGGGCGCCGCCGTGCACGAGGCCGGAGACCTCACCCAGCGCGGCGCCGTCGACGTCGTACGCCGCCAGGCCGACGAGCTGGTGGTCGTAGTACTCGTCGGGGTCCTCGGGGGTGGCATCGGCAGGCAGGTCCGCGTGCAGCAGGATCCCCCGGGCGGCCTCGGCCGCGTTGCGGTCCGGGACCTCCTCGAAGCGGACCAGCAGCACCGACTGGTGCCACTTGGCGCTCTCGACGGTGAGCGTGCGGTGAGGCGTGTGCGAGCCGCGCGGCGGCTCGCAGCGCAGCACGGTGCCCGGCGCGAACCGGCGCTCCGGCTCGTCGGTGCGGACGTCGATGGTGACGTCGCCGCGGATGCCGTGGGGCTTGCCGATCCGGCCCACCAGGACCTCGATGGTCTCCAACTGCCTACTCCCGAAGAGATGCGAGAAGAAATGCGAACGGGTGCCGCCCCGGCGGGCGGCACCCAATCAAGCGCGTACGCGCAGCGGTCAGCGCCGACGGTCCGTGTCGACGAAGTCGACGCGGGCACCGCCCCGGCCGGCGAGGGCCGAGACCACGGTGCGGAAGGCGGTCGCCCTGCGCCCGCCCCGCCCGCTCACCTTGCCGAGGTCCTCGGGGTGGACCCGGACCTCGAGGATCGAGCCGCGGCGCAGCTGCTTGTCCCGCACGATCACGTCGTCGGGGTGGTCGACGACGCCGCGCACCAGGTGCTCGAGCGCCTCGGCGAGCATGGCGCTCAGGACTCAGCCTTCTCGGCGTCGGCCTCGGCGGCCGGAGCCTCCTCGGCCGGAGCCTCGGCGGGGGCCTCGGCCTCGGCGGTCGGGGCCTCCTCGGCAGCGGGGGTCTCCTCGGCGGGGACCTCCTCAGCCTTCTTCTCGGTCTTCTTGGCGGCCTTCTTGGTGACGGCCTCGCTCTTGGGCTCGGACTGAGCCTCCTTGAGCGCCTGGTTGAAGATCTCGAGCTTGTCGGGCTTCGGCTCGGCCACCTTGAGGGTGCCCTCGGTGCCGGTGTGGCCCTTGAAGGTCTGCCAGTCACCGGTGATCTTGAGGATCTTGGCGACGGCGTCCGACGGCTGTGCGCCGACGCCGAGCCAGTACTGCGCCCGCTCGGAGACGACGTCGATGTACGACGGGTTCTCCTTGGGGTGGTACTTGCCGATCTCCTCGATCACGCGGCCGTCGCGCTTCTTGCGCGAGTCGACGACGACGATGCGGTACTGCGGCACCCGGACCTTGCCCAGGCGCTTGAGACGGATCTTGACGGCCACGTTTGTGGTGTCTCCTCGGAATCGTTTAGTGGGTGAGGGCCCTGCGCCAGGTGGGGAAAGCACCGGTCAGGACCATCGATGGGCTCTGCGACGTCCGGGTGAGAGGGTCCGGGCGCGCAGGACTCAGCGGCCAAGTCTGCCAGAACCGCGCGCCGTTGCCGAAATCGGGCGGGGCTGGCCTCCAAGGCCCCCACCCGAAGGACCGGGCCGGCCGGACCTTCCGCAGGTCCGCCCCGATCGGGCACAGTGCCGACATGACGAGCGAACCGGCGAGCACCGGCGCGGCTCCTGCGCCGCCCCGACCCCGCAAGGACCGGCCCAGTGCCGGCTGGTTCGTGCTCGGGCTGGGGCTGTTCCTGCTCTCGATCGCCGCCTCGGTCGTGCTGATCGTGCTGCTCCTGGTCGGCTTCCTCGCCTCCGACGCGACCGTCCGGGCCGACGGCCAGCCGCACCGGGTCAGCGTGAGCACCGACGGCGACCGGCTGATGTGGCTCGCCGACGACGATGCCTCCTGCCGGGTCGCCGACGCCGCGACCGGTCAGGAGATCCCGCTGCGCCGCGTCACCGACGACTACGAGCGGACCGACGAGGGCGAGGACCTGGTCGGCGCCTACCGCTTCGATCCCGGCTCCGGCGAGCTCGAGGTCACCTGCACGCCGGCGGCGGGGACCGACCCCGACGACGACCTGGTGCTGATCGGGTCGGTCCCCGAGCTCGAGACCCTCGCGGCCGGCGTCCTCCTCGCGATCGTCCTGCCGGGCCTGCTCGCGCTGGTCGGGCTGGTCATCGTGCTCTGGACCGGCATCCTCTGGTCACTGCGCCCGGCGCGACCCCGGGGCGTCTGAGCGCGGCGCTCAGGCCACGACCCGGCCGCGCAGCACGACGGCCGCGGGCCGGAGCAGCACCGAGAGGTCCTGGAGCGGGTCGGCGTCGTAGACGACGAAGTCCGCGGGCGCGCCCTCGTCGAGGCCGGCGTTCCGCCCCAGCCACGCGCGGGCTCGCCACGAGGCGGCGCCGAGCGCGTACTCCGCCGGCAGCCCGATCGAGGTCATCGCGATGACCTCACCGGCGAGGTTGCCGTGCCGGCTGATCCCCCCGCCGTCGGAGCCGGCGTAGAGCGGGACGCCCGCCTCGTAGGCCGCCATGACCGTGTCTCGGCGCCGGATGTAGAGGTCGGTCATCGTGCGGGAGTACGCCGGGAACTTCTGCCGCCCGGCCGCGGCGTAGCCCGGGAACTTGTCGAGCTGCATCACCGTCGGGACCAGGGCCACTCCCCCGGCGACCATGGCCTCGATCTGGTCGGGGTGCAGCCCGGTGCCGTGCTCGATGCAGTCGATCCCGGCCTCGATGAGGTCGGTGAGCACCTCGTGGCCGAAGCAGTGCGCGGTCACCCGGGCGCCGTGCTCGTGCGCCACCCGGATCGCCTCGGCGAACGCCTCGGCGGGGAACGACGGCCGCAGGTCACCGTCCTCGCGGGAGATCCAGTCCCCGACGAGCTTGACCCACCCGTCCCCGCGCTGTGCCTCCTGGGCGACGGTCGCGGCCAGGTCGGCCGGCTCGACCTCGTGGGCGTAGTTGCGGATGTAGCGCTTGGTCCGCGCGATGTGCCGCCCCGCCCGGATCAACCGCGGCAGGTCCTCGCGCTCGTGGATCCAGGAGGTGTCGGCGGCGGAGCCGCAGTCGCGGATCAGCAGCGCGCCGCCGTCGCGGTCCTCGATCGCCTGCTGCTCGGTCGCCTCGTCGGAGATCGCGCCGTCGTCGTCCAGGCCGAGGTGGCAGTGGGCGTCGACCAGGCCGGGCACGATCCAGCCGTCGACGGCACGGTCGGAGCCGGGGACCGGCTCGTAGGTGACCGTGCCGTCGACGACGTAGAGGTCGCGCGCCTCACCGTCGGGCAGGACGGGACCGGAGAAGCGGAGGGCGGGCATGCCCCCGGACGCTACCGCCCCCGTCGGGTCCTCAGGCCGTGGCCGTAGGGATAGAGCGGGTCGTAGCCCGCGTCACCGACGTTGATCGGCTCCTGGTCCACGCGCCGCGGCCAGGAGACCGGCAGCCGGCCGGTGAAGGGACGGTCGCCGTAGAGCACGTCGGCGACCCCCGCGCCCTCGCTGCCCGGCAGCCACGACGCGACCAGCGCGTCGACCCTCTTCAGCAGGGCCGGCGGGAGCACCACCGGGCGCCCGGAGACGACGAGCACGGTGCACGAGACCGTCCGGGAGCAGACCTTCTGCACGGCCCGGGTGTCCGCGTCGGAGAGGCGCATCGTCTGCTTCGGCCGCGGGACGTTGTTGTCCCCCGGGTCGTAGGCCCACTGCGGCCCGCCGACGTCACCGAAGCCCTCGGCGTACGGCGTCTCGCCGACGACCACGACACCGACCGCCTTGCGCGGGATCCGCGCGGCCGCCGTCGCGCTGAACACGACGTCACCGCGCGCCGACTGCTCGATCCCGTCGAGGATGGTCGTGCCGGGGATGACGTTGGTCGAGCCGCCCTGCCAGGTCAGCGTCCAGCCGCCGGCCTGGTTGCCGATGTTGTCGGCGTTGCTCCCGGCGACGTAGACGTCCTTCCGGGGCTGGAGGGGCAGTGCCTGGCCCTTGTTGCGCAGCAGGACCTGGCTCTCGGCGACCGCGCGCCGGGCGACCTTGCGGTGCGCCGCACTGCCGACCTCGTCGAGGTGGGTGCGGTCGGTGAACGGGTGCTCGAAGAGCCCGAGCTCGAACTTGGCCGCGAGGATCCCCGAGACCGCGTCGTCGATGCGCTCCTCGGACACGTCGCCGTCGGCCACGAGCTGGGTGAGCGTGGGGATGAACTCGTCCCAGCCGGTGGGGTTGTTCGGTGCCTGGATCGGCTCCATGAACATGTCGACGCCGGCGTTCACCGCCGCCTCGACCTGCTCGGCGTAGGTGCCCGGGATCTGCCGGATGGCCCGCCAGTCGGAGATCACGAAGCCCTCGAAGCCCTGCTCCTCCTTGAGCCAGTCGGTGAGCAGCTCGCCGTTGGCGTGCATCTTCACCGGGTTGCCCAGTCCGTCCTCGGTCCAGTCGACGCTGGAGAACGACGGCATGATCGTGCCGACGTCGTGGCGCCGGACCGCCGGCACGTAGGGCCGCAGCGCCAGCCGCTCGAACTCCGCGCGGCTGACCTGGTCGATGCCCTGGTCGAGGGTGTAGTCGCCCTCGCCGGTCCCCCAGGCGGTCAGCCCGTCACCGGCGAAGTGCTTGGCGCTGGCCAGCACCCGGTCCGGCTCGTCGAGCTCGCCCGGCCCGCCTTGGAGGCCGTCGATCGCGGTCTCCATCGAGATCACCAGCTGCGGCGTCTCGCCGAAGCTCTCGTAGGTGCGGCCCCAGCGGTCGTCGCGGGCCACGCAGAGGCAGGGCGCGAACGCCCATTGCGGGCCGGTGGCCCGGGTCTCCTCGGCGGTGATGTGCGCGATCCGCTCCACGAGCTCCGGGTCGCGCGTGGCGCCGAGGCCGATGTTGTGCGGGAAGACGGTGGCACCGTTGAGGTTCGCGTGCCCGTGGACCGCGTCGACGCCGTAGAGCAGCGGGATGCCGAGCGGGGTGTCCAGGGCGGCCTGCTGGTAGCGGTCGACCATGTCGGCCCACGCCTCGGGCGTGTTGGGGTCGGGCACGGACCCGCCGCCGGAGAGCACGCTGCCCAGGCGGAACTCGGTGATGAGCGAGGGGTCGGCGTCGATGTCGACGCGCTCGGCCTGGGCCATCTGGCCGATCTTCTCGGCCAGCGACATCCGGCCGAGCAGGTCGGCGACGCGGACGTCGGTGGGCTGGGTGGGGTCCTGGTACGGCGGCGGGTCGTCGCCGACGGCCGGGGCCGTGGGTTGGAGCAGCGCGGCCGCGAAGGCGCCGCCGGCCAGGGTCGCGAGGACAGCACGGAACATGGGGGGATCTCCTTGCCCGATCAAGAAGTGTGATGGCGGTCACGCTAGGAACGCCGTATGTCCGGGTCAATGCGCAAAGACCGCGGTGGACGCACGCATTAGTGCGGATCACGGACGAACCGACGTAGCGTCGGGCCATGGCCTCCCTCGAACGGCTCCGGGAGAGCAACCGCCGCGCGATCACGTCCCTGCTCGCGGGCGGCGGCCCGATGAGCCGGGCGGACCTGGTCCGCGGCACCGGGCTCTCGCGCACCACCGTGTCCAGCCTGGTCGGCGAGCTGATCGCGGCGGGCCACGTGGTCGAGACCGACCGGGGCCGGCCGCACAAGGGCGGGAGCGGACGCCCACCGCTGCTGGTCGCGCTCGCGACACCCGGGGGCGGGGTCGCCGGGGTCGACCTCGGGCACCGGCACGTCCGGGTCGCCGTCGCCGACCGGCGCGGTGCGGTCCTCGCCGAGGAGACCGAAGCGGTGGACGTCGACGAGGACGGGCCGGCGGCGATCGAGCGCGCCGCGCGGATGGTCCGGTCCCTCGCGACCGGCGACCTCGACGCCGTGGGCATGTGCGTGCCGGGGCCGCTCGACCGGCGCTCGGCCCGGGTGGGCACGGGGATCCTGCCGGGCTGGCGGGAGATCTCCCCCGCCGACGAGCTCCACCGCCGCCTCGGCGTCCCCGTGCACGCCGACAACGACGCCAACCTGGGCGCCCTGGCCGAGCACGGGCACGGCGCCGCGCGCGGCGTGGCCGACGTGGTGTACGTCAAGGTGGCCAGCGGCGTGGGTGCCGGCCTGCTGCTCTCCGGCCGCCTGCACCGCGGCGCGACCGGCACCGCGGGCGAGCTCGGCCACGTCCAGGTCGACGAGGACGGGCCCGTCTGCCGATGCGGCAACCGCGGCTGCCTCGAGACGCTGGTCGCCGCTCCGCGCCTGCTCGCCACCCTCCAGCCGGCGTACGACGAGGAGCTGACCGTGGAGCGGGCCCTCGCCCTCGAGGCCGGGGGCGACGCCGCGGTCCGGCGGGTGCTCTCCGACGCCGGCCGCGCGGTCGGGCGCGCGCTGGCCGACCTCTGCAACAACCTCAACCCGGCGCTGGTCGTCCTCGGCGGCTCCCTCGGGCACGCGACCTCGATGCTCGCGGCCGTGCGGGCATCGGTCGACCGCTACGCCCAGCCGGAGACCGCCGCGGCGGTGCGCGTCGTCCCCGGCTCGCTGGGCGACCGCGCCGAGGTCCTCGGGGCGGTGTCGCTGGCGATCGCGCGGGTCGCCGTGTAGGTCGGGCTAGATCTGGTCGAGCAGCCAGCCGGGGCTGAGCGCCTGGGCGCCGACGCCGCTCACGCGGGCCCGGAGCATCCGGTCGGCGGTGCCCACCACGCCCCGCTCGCCCCTCTCCGCGGCGGCGCGGGCCTGCTCGACGATCGTCGCGTCGCCGTCCTTGGCCGCGTGCACGGTGCGGAGGTGGCCGTCGCGGCCCGCCCGCACCCCGCCCTTGGCCGCCCCCTCGAGGACCAGCACGACGTCGTAGGAGAGGTCGGCGACCAGCAGCGCCTCGTGGAGCCGGCGCGCCGCACCGGCCCGGTCCTTCCCCCAGCCGGCCGGGCGGCTGCCGCCGACGTTGGCGCCGTCGACGACGAGGACCGTCACTTCAGGTACTTCGAGAAGTCCTTCGGCAGGTTGAGCGCAGCGGCGGCCTGCTCGTAGTCGACCGGCTCGCCGGCGTCCGGGTTGCCGAAGGGGTTCCCGCCCGCTGCGGCGGCCTTCTCCTTCGCGGCCGCGGCCTGCTGGGCGGCCTTGGCCGGGTTGCCGGACCGCTTCGCGCCCTTGCCCTTCTTGGGCTGCGCCTTGGCCTTGCCGCGCTTGCCGCCGCCCATTCCCGGCATCCCGGGCATCCCCGGCATGCCGGGCAGCCCGCCGCCCTTGGCGAGGGACTGCATCATCTTGCGGGCCTCGAAGAAACGGTCGACGAGCTGGTTCACGTCCGAGACCTGACGACCCGAGCCCTTCGCGATGCGGGCGCGACGGGAGCCGTCGATGAGCTTGGGGTTGGCCCGCTCGGCCGGCGTCATCGACTGGATGATCGCCTGGATCCGGTCGATCTCGCGCTCGTCGAAGTTCTCGAGCTGGTCGCGGAACTGGCCCAT
>JAEZKN010000552.1 GCA_023415395.1 Actinomycetes bacterium | reverse complement strand
AGACGATCCCCTGGGCGCCGGCCGCCACCGCGGCGTGCACCAGGCTGCCGTCCGCACCGAGGTGGGAGGCGAGGAGGGGGACGGTCGCCAGCCGGGACGGCGGGGTCGAGCCGGCCAGGGGAGACGGGGCGCCGGTGCGCTCCAGCCGGGGCTCGCGGCCGGGCTCGACGCCCCCGAGGCGGTGGCCTCCGGCGCGGAACGAGTCGACCGCCGAGGTGTGGGTCTTGGACAGGCCGACCGGGTGGAGCACGGCTCCGTCGGACACCACGACCGTGCCGGCCGTGAGTCCCCCCGGTCGCGCCGCCAGGGTGAGGGACGAGATCAGGTTGGCCTGGGCGTCGCTGCCGAGGGCGGTCGGCGGCCGCATCGCCGCGGTGACGACCACGGGGACCGGGCCCGGACCCAGCAGCCAGAGGAGGAAGGCGACCTCCTCGAGCGCGTTGGAGCCGAGGCTGACCACGACTCCCGACACGGCCTCCGGATCGACCTGCCGGAGCCGGTCGGCCAGGCCCAGCACGAAGCCGGGGTCGAGGTCGTGGCTGGACCCGGCGGCGATCTGCTCGACCTCGACCCTGCCGAGGCGGGTGGGCCAGTCGGCGAGCAGCTCCTCGGCGGGCACGCTCTGGCCGGTGCGCCAGTAGCGGTCGCGGTCGGACGGGTCGTGGCCGCGGGCCTGCAGCGTGCCGCCGAGCGCCAGCCAGAGGACGGTGCGGTCCGTGCCGCTCATCGCGAGCCCTGCGCGTCGAGCTCGGCGAGGATGGCCGCGGCGAACAGGTCGGGTCGGTGGTCCGCGGAGGCGACGCCGGTCCGCGGCAGCACGGTCGTGCGGACCGACGGCGCGGCCGCGAGCCCGTCGACCAGCTGCGGCACGTCGGGGAGCGAGTAGTCGTCCTCGGCGCCGCAGAGGACGAGGGTCGGCACGGTGACCGAGCCGATGCGGTCCTCCATCCGGTAGCGGTTCACCGCCTGGTGACCCTCCTCGACCCGGTCGAGGACGCCGAGCGCATCGCGCGTCAGCCGGTCCAGCAGGTCGGGTCGGTCTGCGGGATAGAAGTCGCGTCGGCGCGACCACAGTGCCGGGACGTGGGAGCCGTCGGGCGAGGGATCGACGTGGTCGATCGAGGGGGCTCGCGACACGCGCTCCCTGCGCGCGGCGTCGACGTAGGGCACGCCCGAGAGGACGAGGCCCGTGACCCTCGGCTCGTGCCGGGCGGCGACCTCGAGGGCGACCACGCCGCCGGTGTGGTGCCCGACCAGCAGCACGTCGTCGAGGTCGAGCGCGGCGAGCAGGTCCACGACGCCGTCGGCGAAGAGCTCGATGGTGAAGTCCTCCTCGACCCGGGCGGAGGCGCCGAACCCGACGGTGTCCATGGCGATGGCCCGGCAGCGGCCGGCGAGGAGGGGGAGGACGTCGCGGTACTCGT
Organism: Actinomycetes bacterium; assembly: GCA_023415395.1. Lineage (GTDB taxonomy): Bacteria > Actinomycetota > Actinomycetes > Propionibacteriales > Nocardioidaceae > Nocardioides. The sequence goes on along the minus strand of JAEZKN010000552.1, from coordinate 3,221 downwards.
CCCAGCTGCGGGGCGTCTGGTGCAGCAGCAGCACCGGCCGGCCGGTGCCCGCTTCGACGTGGTGGACCTGGCCGAACCGGGAGTCGGCGTACCCCTTGATCACGAGACCATCCGTTCGGTGGGTGTTGTCGGTGATGCCGGCGAGAGCAGGCTGCCGTAGCCGGGCGAGACGGGCTCCACCCCCAAGGTGGTCAGCACGTGCCGCACCAGGGCCTGGTTGCTGGTGACGACCGGGAGTCCGGTCAGCTCCTCGATGGTGGCGATCGCCTCGGCGGTGCGGGTGCCGGCGCAGCTGATCAGGACGCCGTCGGCGCCTGCTGTGGCGAGGCCGCCGGCCAGGCGGACCCACTCCTCGGGCGGGATGCCGGCCTGCTCGACGGGCGTGGCGCAGGACGGTCCGGCCGTGGCCACCACCTCGAACCCGAGCCCGTGGAGGTGCTCGACCTCGTGCGCCTCGACGTCCTCGGGGTAGGGGTTCAGCAGCGCGATCCGGCGTACGCCGAGGTGGTGCAGCGCCGCCTCGACCGCCTCGATCGTGGTGATCGACCCGATGCCGGTCGCCTCGTGGATGCGGCGACGGATCTCGGCGGGCCCGACGAGCAGGCTCGCAGCGGTGCAGTTGAAGACGATGAGGTCGACCTCGGCATCCGCGAGGAGACGCGCGTGAGCCTCGAGGTCGTCGACGAGGGCGAGGTCGTCGGCGACGCTGGTCCCCCGGAAGGCCATCCGGGTGGTGAGGACCTGGACGCCCGCCGGCGCCATCATCTGCAGCTCGTAGTCACAGAGCCCGCCTGAGGGGTAGAGCTGGCCGACGCGTGCGCGCGCACCGAAGCCGACCGACACACTGCCCTCCCACGCTCGACGAAGCCGCTCGAACCCTAGGTCGGGTCGAGGCGCTGCCGGAGGGCCGGTCCCGTGACGCGGACCGTGGGCTGGTGCCCCAGGCAGGAGTCGAACCTGCGACCTTTCGCTTAGGAGGCGGCTGCTCTATCCGCTGAGCTACTGGGGCGGGCCAGGCGCACCCTCGTGGCGAGGACGTCCCCTGACGGGGGACAGTTTGGCAGCCGAGGGCAGGGGAGCCGAACAGGACCCGGCCGCGTGTCCGGACGGAGGGCGCGGCATACCGACGTTTTGTTTGATCGCGCTGGTCACAGGGACACTTAAGGATTGAGCCGTACCCTCGCTCAGGCCCGTCCCCCGACCACCCGAGGTGCCCCCGCATGACCGACGCTGCGCCCGATCTCGAGCAGCGCGACCCGGGCACCCCGAAACGCCGCGGCAAGGCCCGCAAGCGCCACACGGTCGCGAAGGTCGTCCTCGCCACGGCGGTGGTCCTGGCCATGGTGACGGGGCTCGGCACCATCTGGCTCTACCGCCACCTCAACGGCAACATCAACGTGCTCGACGTGGACGACCAGCTGACCGGCCGGCCGGAGAAGATCGACGTGCAGGGGCCGCAGGAGCCGATCAACATCTTGGTGATGGGGTCCGACAGCCGCGACTGCGAGGGCTGCAACATCGACAACCTCACCGGCGGCGGTCAGCGCTCGGACACCACGATCCTGGTGCACGTCTCGGCCGACCGGCAGCGCGCCTACGGCATCAGCATCCCGCGCGACTCGATGGTCGACCGCCCCGACTGCACGACCGAGGACGGGGAGACGATCGCCGGCGCCGACTACGTCATGTGGAACGAGGCCTTCGGCCTGGGCGGGCCCGCGTGCACCATGCAGCAGTTCGAGCAGCTCACGGGCGTGCGCCTCGACCACTTCGTCGTGGTGAACTTCGAGGGCTTCAAGGGCATGGTCGACGCGGTCGGTGGCGTCGAGATGTGCATCCCCGAGCCGATCTACGACCCCGCGCACGGGATCAACATCGAGGCCGGGACCCGCGAGCTCCAGGGCACCGAGGCGCTCAACTACGTCCGCGCCCGCTACTCGATCGGCAACGGCTCCGACACCGGGCGGATGAAGCGGCAGCAGGCGTTCATCGCGTCGATGACCCACAAGGTGGTCTCCGCGGGGACGCTGACCCGGCCCGACCGGCTGGTGCGGTTCCTCGACGCCGCCACGAGCTCGCTGACCGTCGACCCCGGCCTGAAGAACCTGATGAAGCTCGCCGACCTGGGCCTGCAGTTCCAGAACACCGGCCTGGACAAGATCCAGTTCATCACCATCCCGAACCAGCCGGACCCGCAGGACCCGAACCGCCTGGTGTGGGTCGAGCCGCGGGCGCAGGCGGTCTGGGACAAGATCGCCAACGACGAGCCGCTCACCAAGAAGCTGAGCGAGGACGTCATCTCCGCCGGCGACCTGCCGGGATCGGGCTCGGGGTCGGGGTCGCAGGGGCCGCGGAACGAGGCCGACAAGCAGGCGCTGGCGGACGCGGGGCTGTGCGCGTGAGCTCGGACCACGGCAGGGAGAAGGACGCCCGGGCGAAGGCGCTCGCGGACTGGGAGCGCCGCAAGCGGCGAGCCGAGGTCTTCGGCGACGTGCTGCCGGAGACCACCCGCGACGAGCGCGACGACCGCCCGCGGCGCGACGACGCCACCGACCGGTGGCTGCGGGAGCAGGTGCCCCCGCACCACGGCTCCTAGACCGTCGGCGGGGTGCCGCGGCCCTGCTGGGCCGCGAGCAGGTCGCGGATCTCCTGCAGCAGCTTGACGTCCTCCGGCGTGCCCGGCTCGGGGCTCGGGAAGAAGCGCTCCTTGGCGACCGTGTACGGCTTCACGATGAAGAAGTAGACGACGGCCGAGATGATGAGGAACGAGAGCACGGCGGTGATCCACAAACCGATCGAGACGCCCTTGTACTCGTAGTCGGAGAAGTTCGGTGTGCCGCCGAACTTCCCGATGATGTCCATGATCACGTCGACGGTGGCGGTGACCACGGCAGCGAAGGCCGCCGCCATGATGAACGCGACCGCGAGCTCGACGAGGTTGCCCCTGAGGATGAAGTTCTTGAAGCCGCTCATCGGGGCAACCTAGCCCGCCCTAGTCCGCCAGCACCACCGTGACGAACTGCCGGGTTGCGGCGTCCACGACATCGGGTACGTCGGACGACGGCACGCCGAGCACCACGAGCCGGCCACCGCGGCGGGGGACGCCCGGGTCGCCGTCGCCGGCCGGCAGGGCCAGCACCGGCACGCCCGAGGCCACCGTCGCTGCGGGGCTGCCCTCCGGATCGGCGGCCAGCAGGTCGACCCGGTCGCCCACCGTGAGC
>JAEZKN010000534.1 GCA_023415395.1 Actinomycetes bacterium | reverse complement strand
GGCGGGGCTCGCCCTGCACTCCTGGTGGTTCGCACCCCAGGTCAGCGGAGCCAACCCGCCCGCGGCCGACGGGGCGGAGCCGCTGGTGGTCGTCACCGCCAACATCGCCCAGGGCGACGGCGACGGCATCGAGCTGGTCCGCCTGGCCAGCGAGGAGGACGCCGACCTGCTGGTCGTGCAGGAGATCACCGCGGCGGACCTCGCGGACATGGACCGGGCCGGTCTCGCCGACCTGCTGCCCTTCCGTGCCGGCGACCCGGGCTACGGCAGCGACGCGGTCATGGTCTTCGCCCGCACCGAGCTGGGCGAGGCGCAGCGCACCGACACCTGGCACGACGGCTGGGTCGTGCCGTGGGGAGAGCTGACCGTCGTCGCCACGCACCCGCAGGCGCCGACCGTGCCGGACCTGTGGCGCAGCGACCACGCCACGCTGCTGGCCACGGTCCGGGCCGAGGAGCCGGACCTCGTGGTGGGGGACCTCAACGCGACCGCCGACCACGCCCCGATGCGGGCGCTCGCCGACGCCGGCTACCGCGACGTCGGGGAGCTCGCGAACCAGGGCTGGCAGCCCACCTGGCCCTCCAGCAACCGCGTCGACCTCTTCGGCATCCCGGTGCCGGCCCTGGCCCAGATCGACCACGTGCTCGTCGGGCCACGCCTGGCCGCGCTCGGGATGCACACCCGCGAGATCCCGGGCAGCGACCACCGCGCCGTGGTGGCCGAGGTGGCCGCCAAGCGGTGACACTGGGTGTAACCCGGGGTTGCACCGAGGTTTGCCGGGCGGTTAATGTCCGAAGACCGCTGCGCCCGGGAGGGGCGCGGCACTCTCGGGAGGAGCACTCCATGTCTGCACGCCCGCTCGCGGCCCTCGCTGCCACCGCGCTCGCCACCACCGCGCTGGTGGCGACCGCACCCGCAGCGGAGGCCAAGAAGGTCTCGCTCAAGAGCGCCTACAGCTGCGCGACCGCCCTCGGGGACACCCCGATGGACGTGACGATCACGATCGACCTGCCGACCAAGGTCAAGAAGGGCGCGAAGGTCAAGGACCGGCCGGTCAACCTCAAGGTCGTCGTGCCCGAGTCGCTGGTCTCGCCGATGCGTGACCTGCTCGGCATCTCCGCGCTGTCGGGCTCGGCGAGCAAGATCAAGTACTCGGTCGGCAGCACCAAGGTGCCGCTGAAGAACGTCAAGATCCCCCGCACGACCGTGCCCGAGAGCGGCGCGATGACGCTCAAGGCCAAGGGAGTCGCGTCCGGCTTCACGCTGAAGAAGCCAGGGAAGTACACCGTGAAGATCCCGCAGGCCTTCACGTTCAACGCCAACAACCAGGACGGCAACCCGGTCCCGAGCTCGCCGTTCGGCTGCTCGCTCGCCGACGGCGCCCCCTCCAAGCTCGGGACGATCAAGGTCACCAAGTAGCCGCGTGACCGACGTCGTACGGCGCCGGGTGGGTGCGATCCCACCCGGCGCCGTACGCTGGTCGGTGCGATGAAGGATCGGACCGTCTACCTGGACCACGCTGCGACCACCCCGATGGTCCCCGCGGCGGTCGAGGCCATGACGGCCCACCTGCTCGAGGTCGGGAACCCGAGCTCGCTGCACGCCTCCGGGCGGCGCGCGCGCCGCGTCGTCGAGGAGTCCCGCGAGACGATCGCCCAGGCTCTGGACTGCCGCCCGGGCGAGGTGGTGTTCACCTCCGGTGGCACCGAGTCCGACAACCTCGCCCTCAAGGGCATCTACTGGTCGCGGCGGGCGGCGGACCCGCGCCGCACCCGCGTCCTGAGCACCGCCGTCGAGCACCACGCCGTGCTCGACCCCCTGCACTGGCTGGGCGACGCGGAGGGTGCCGAGGTCGAGCTGCTGCCCGTCGACGAGCAGGCCCGGCTGCGCGTGGAGGCGCTGCGGGCCTCGGTCGAGCGGGACCCCGGCTCCGTGGCCCTGATCTCGGTGATGTGGGCCAACAACGAGGTCGGCACGCTCCAGCCGATCGACGAGGTCGTCGCGATCGCCGCCGAGCACGGCATCCCGGTGCACACCGACGCCGTGCAGGCGGTGGGGCACGTGCCGCTCGGCTTCGCGGGGAGCGGCGTGGACGCGCTCACGCTCACCGGCCACAAGCTCGGCGGCCCGTACGGCGTGGGCGCGCTGGTCGTGCGCCGCGAGGTGGCGGTCAGCCCGCTGGTCCACGGCGGCGGCCAGGAGCGCGACATCCGCAGCGGCACCCTGGACACCCCGGCCATCGCCGGCTTCGCGGCCGCCGTCGAGCTCGCGGTCAAGCACCAGGCCGAGCACGCGGCGCGGATCTCCGCGCTGCGCGACGACCTGGTCCGCCGGGTGATCGAGGTCGTGCCCGACGCCCACCTGCACGGACACCCGACCGAGCGCCTGCCCGGCAACGCCCACCTGGGCTTCCCGGGCTGCGAGGGCGACTCGCTGCTCATGCTGCTCGACGCCCGCGGCATCGAGTGCTCGACCGGCTCGGCGTGCTCGGCCGGCGTGCCCCAGCCCTCGCACGTGCTGCTCGCGATGGGCCGCGACGCCGAGGCCGCGCGGCACTCGCTGCGGTTCTCGCTCGGCCACACCACGACCGCGGCCGACGTCGAGGCGGTCGTCGAGGCCATCGGCCCCGCCGTCGAGCGAGCGAGGGCAGCGCGCGCGTGAGGCTCTCGTCGACATGAGGGTCGTCGCTGCCATGTCCGGCGGCGTCGACTCCGCCGTGGCCGCGGCCCGCGCGGCCGAGTCCGGCCACGACGTCACCGGCATCCACCTCGCGCTCTCGCGCAACCCGGCCTCCTACCGCTCAGGGGCCCGCGGGTGCTGCACGATCGAGGACGCCAACGACGCGCGCCGGGCCGCCGACGTGATCGGGATCCCCTTCTACATCTGGGACCTGAGCGACCGCTTCCACGAGGACGTGGTCGAGGACTTCATGGACGAGTACGCCGCCGGGCGGACCCCGAACCCCTGCCTGCGCTGCAACGAGAAGATCAAGTTCGCGGCCGTCCTGGACCGCGCGCTGGCCCTGGGCTTCGACGCGGTCGCGACCGGACACTACGCCCAGCTGCGCACGGGCGCGGACGGGCTGGTCGAGATGCACCGCGCGGTCGACCACGGCAAGGACCAGTCCTACGTCCTCGGCGTGCTGGACCAGGAGCAGCTGCGGCACTCGCTCTTCCCCCTCGGCGGGTCGACGAAGGCCGCGGTGCGCCAGGAGGCGGCGGCCCGCGGGCTGCTGGTCGCGGACAAGCCGGACAGCCACGACATCTGCTTCGTCGCCGACGGCGACAACGCCAGCTGGCTGCGCGAGAAGCTCGGCGACCGCGCGCCCAACCACGGCGGCGACATCGTCGACGAGTCCGGCGAGGTCGTCGGGACCCACGAGGGCACCTACGCCTTCACGATCGGCCAGCGCCGGGGCCGGCGGCGCGGGGTGCCGGCGGCCGACCGCAAGCCGCGGTTCGTGCTCGCCATCGAGCCGGTCTCCGGCACGGTCACCGTCGGCCCGCGCGACCGCCTGGCGGTGCACCGCCTCGGCTGCATCGAGCCGCGCTGGTGCGGCACCGTTCCGGAGACCTTGGAGGGGACCGTGCAGCTGCGCGCCCACGGCGAGGAGATCGCGGCGCGGGTGCGCGTCGATGAGGCGGAGGGCACGGTCGACATCGAGCTGCTGGCGCCGGCCTACGGCATCGCGCCGGGGCAGGCGGCCGTGCTCTACGACGGCACCCGGGTGGTCGGGTCCGCGACGATCGCGACGACGGCATGACGACGGCGACCGGCGTCGGGTCGATGCCCGGCGAGGACTTCGGCGAGGCCCTGCGCATCGTGCTCGGCGAGCTGCCCGGCCTCCCGCACCTGCCCGAGGTGCCCGGCCGCGGGGCGGTCGCGGCCATGACCGGCCGCGGCCTGGCCG
>JAEZKN010000497.1 GCA_023415395.1 Actinomycetes bacterium | reverse complement strand
GTCTACCGCTACGTCGGCGTGCCGGTCGCGGTGGTGGCGGGCGTGGTGCTGATCCGCGCGGGCTACGCCGACCGGGCCGGCCCGGTGCAGCGGCTGCTCGGCCACCCGTGGGTCGCCACGCTCGGGCGGCACAGCTACAGCCTCTACCTCTGGCACCTCGTGCCGTTCCTCGTGCTCGAGCACGCCGAGGCGCCCAAGCTGGTGCTCGGCCTCGCAGCCGTCGGCCTGGCGGTGGTGCTGACCGTCCTCAGCCACCGCTACCTGGAGCGGCCCTTCCTGCGGGCGCGCAGCGACGTGCTCACGCGCCCCGGGGCCGGGCAGGGCGGAGCACCCCGACCTTCTCCAGCGCCGTCACCAGGTCGTCGGCGGCCGTCGCCGACCGGTTGAGGCCGATCCGCTCGGCCACCTGCCGCCGCTGCTCGGCGCCGAGCGCCCCGTCGGCGGCCAGGTCGGCGAGGAACTCGCCGAACGGCTCGCCCGCGAGGTCCACCAGCTCGCCCGGCACCCAGTCGAGCACGTCGGCCGGCACCAGGTCGCGGTCGTAGGTCGCGCGGTCGGGCACGAGGAAGGCGATCGGCCGGTCGGTGAGCAGGTAGTCGACCCACACGCTCGAGTAGTCCGTGACCAGCCCGGACGACGCCCCCAGCAGCTCGTAGAGCGTGACGCCCGCGTCGGCCAGCGTGGCCTCCTCGACGGTGACCGCACCGGGCCAGCCGCGCCGGTCGGCGTCCATGGGGTGCGGCTTCACGACCAGCGCGACGCCGAGCTCGCGCAGGCCGGCGGCCAGCTCGGCCAGCCCGGCCCGGTCCTCCGCGACCGGGCCGCCGCGGGTGCGCATCGCCCCGACCGCGCGGGCCTGGCGGAAGGTCGGCATCCAGACGACGAAGCGGCCGGTGATGCCGAGGTCCCGCAGCCGATCCGGGTCGACGTGACGCCAGAGCTGGTCGGTGCGCGGGTTGCCGGTGACCAGGACTCTCTCCGGGTCGAGGCCGAAGGTCGCGGCCTGGAGGTGGGAGAAGAGCGGCGTGCTGCCGACCAGCCAGGTGCTGTGGATCATCCCCCCGGCGTCCTTCCGCGGCGCGATGCCCTTGGGGCCGTCACCGTGCCACAGGTTCACGACCGGCTTGCGGGCCACCGGGCGGGGACTGCCGTAGAGCCCGTGGGTGAAGAGCACGGCCTCGGCGCGCAGGTAGGCCCAGACCCCGCGCAGCGAGGCCTTGGGCAGCAGCACCAGCCCGCGGTGGGCGAGCGCGGACAACTGCGCCGGCACCGGCCCCGGGTCGCGCAGCCACACCACGCGTCCGGCGTACCGGTCGAGGAGCGCGCGCGCCGTCTCGACGCCGTTGCCCTCGGTCTCGGGGTAGGCCGTGACGACGATCGAGCGCGACTGCGGCACGACGCGCGAGAGCACTCGCAGCACCACGCGGAGGACGGCGAGCACGGCGGTGAGGGCGTGGTTCCTCATGCGTCGGCCAGCTCCCTGTCCTCGACGGTGTCGGAGAAGCGGGCGACGGTCGCCGTCGCCAGCCAGCCGAGCAGACCGCCGACCAGGTGCCCGACCCCCCAGGCGGCCGCGACCCAGACGGTCCCGCGCTCGGCCAGCGAGAGCGCCAGCACCACCATCACGAAGGTGCTGACCAGCTGGGTCCCGATCATCAGCACCAGGTCGGCGGCCAGCCGCTGCCGCAGCATCCCCCAGTAGTTGACCGCGGCGCCGACGCAGGCCAGCGCCAGCACGCGGAGGGTGGCGGTGCCCTCGTCGACGTAGTGGTCCCCGAAGATCGCGAGGAGGTACGGCGCCAGCAGCACCAGGACCGCGCACCCGAGGGCCGCGCCGCCCACGAGCAGCAGCCCACCGCGACGCGCCAGGGACCGGCGGCCGGTGGTGGCGCGCTCGCACTCGGCGTAGGTCGCGTTGCCCACCGCGAGCACGACCGCGTTGAGCAGCATCGCCACCTGGAAGCTGATGAAGTAGGCCCCGGCCTGGGCCGAGCCGAGTGCGTTGACGACGACCAGCGGGAAGACCAGCAGCGGCAGCACCGTGAGGACGTAGGTGAGGTAGCCGGCGGCGGCGAAGCCGCGGTTCGCGAGCAGCTCGGGCGAGGGCCGTGGCCGGCGCGGGCCGGGCAGGTGCCGCAGGACCACCACGAGGCTGGCCAGCCCGCAGGCCGCGACGGCCAACCCGATCGAGGAGTAGAGGCCGAACGCGCCGGCACCGGCGAGCAGGAAGGGCAGCGAGCACTTGAGGACGCCGAGCAGCACGCCGTTGAGGCGCAGGAACGACCACACCCGATCGATGGCGAGGAAGACGCTGTCGGTCAGCACGTTCAGCGCGGTCGCGGCGACGAGCACGGCGTACAGCGCGATCGTGACCGGCGACGTGAGCACCTCGGCCAGGCGCGGCGAGACGACCGGGAGCAGCAGCGCGTAGACGAGAGCGAGGAGCGCGCCGGCACCGACGACCACGAGCGCCGCGGTCATCACGTCCGCCGCCTTGCGCGAGCTGGCCGGGAGGACCCGCACGATCGCGATGTTGAGGCCCAGCTGGGCGAAGAGCGCCAACGCGTCCCCCGCCGCGACGAGCGAACCGGCCAGGCCGACCTCCTCGGGCTCGGCCAGGCGTGCAGCGATCACCCAGAACAGTGCCCCGGCACCGGCCATGAGGACCGTCGTGGCGAGGACCAGCAGCGAGTTCGAGAGCAGCCTGCTCATCGGTAGACCCGGGCCTGCGGAGCGTCGTAGAGCAGGTCGAGGCGGCGGTCGAGCACGCCGATCGGATAGGTGTAGGTCAGCAGGTCGCCGGTCCAGAAGACCGTGGACTCGCCGCGGTCGAGGATCTGGCCGTCGACGAAGACGTAGCCGTCGCGCGAGAGCATCGTCGGGAAGAGCCGGTCCGACACCGGTGCGCGGTTGTCGCTCAGCCCGAGCAGGCGGACGTTGACGTTGCGGTTGGCGATGATCCGCTCGTTCTCCTTGTCGGCCCGGTCGGTCCGGCCGAGCCACTCGATGCCGCGCATCGCGGAGTCGGTGACGTAGAAGCGGTCGAAGTAGGTGCCGGCGTTCTCCAGCGCGATCCGCTGCTGGGTGCCCGCGAGCACGAGCAGCAGCGCCACCGGTGCGAGCGCGATCAGCAGCGGTCTGCGCAGCACGAACCACATCCCCATCGCCATCACCGGAGCCACGACCAGCAGCGTCTGCTGGAAGGCCCGCAGCACGCCGTAGTCGACCGACAGGTTGGGCACGGTGACGATCAGGCCCAGCGCGGCCATCGAGCCCCAGACGAGGAACACCGCCTCGCGCGGGAGACCGTCCTCGCGGCGCCGGAGCAGCCAGACCAGGCCGAGGAAGAGGAAGGCCTGCATCACCAGCGCGCAGGCGAGCTTGACGGTCGTGGCGGGCGCCGGGTGCAGGTCCGGCTCGGTCACCTCCGCGCCGGGATCCGGCACGACCTGGAGCTCCGGCGGGATCTCCTCGGCGCGGTAGTCGAGGGTCGCGCCCACGAAGGAGTCCATCCGCTCGCGCGGGGTCGTCTCCTCGCCGGAGAGCAGCCAGTAGGACGTGTCGGAGGAGCTCGGTCCGCCGTCGGCCTGCCCGGTGATCGACCGGAAGGTCTCGGTGAACACCTCGGTGGCGTGCCCGCCGGTGCCCGTGACCGGCCCGGCCCAGGCGAACGTGCTGACCACCAGCGCGCCGATCATCAGCGGGTGGGTCAGCACCCTGGGGCCGTCGCCGCGCAGGACCGCCATGCCCAGGAACGCCGCCACCAGCGCCATCAGCAGGACGTAGGTCGTCGAGTAGTGCGAGAGCACGACGCCGATGCCGAAGGCGAGCACCAGGACCCGCGACGCACGGCTGGCGGGCTCGGTCGCGACCAGCAGCATCAGCGCGAGGAAGAAGAACGCGACCTCCTGGCGCACCAGGTAGGGCATGTCGGTGAAGAACGTCGGGAAGGCGATCGTGAGGGCTGCCGCCGCGAAGGCGAGCCGGCGCGGCACGAACCGCCGCGCGAGGAGGTAGGTCAGCACCGGCACGGTGGCGAAGAGCAGCTGCAGCAGCACGGTGAAGACCACCTGGCCGGAGAGACCGGTGACCTGGGCGAGCACCGTCGGGAGGATCGTGACGCTCAGGCAGGCGTTGTAGGCGCTGGGCAACGCCGCCATGTCCCAGTTCTGCGCCCCGTCGGTGAGGCGGAAGGCGAGGAACTCGGCCTGGATGTCGTGGCCGGTGACGTGCCACCCGCGCAGCGAGGTCGCGAGCAGCAGGCCGGCGGCGACCAGGCCGATCACCCAGACGTCGTGGGGCGCTCGTCGAGACCCCAGCTGCGCGAGCAGCGCCGCGCCGCCGACCAGGACCGCGGCGACCGCCATGACGCCGTCCGCCCCGTTGTTGAGCCGGATCGCCCCGGCGACCGCGAGCAGCAGCGAGACCGAGGCGAGCGTCGGGGCGAGCACGAGCTCGGCGTCCAGCACCGCCCGGGCCCGTCTCCTCAGCCCGAGCCGCGGCAGCGGGACGTCGCGCCTCCAGAGCAGCAGGGCGAGGTCGACGGCCAGCCAGGCGATCGCCAGGGGCAGCGGGGCGAGCGGTCGGTCGACGCCGGCCCACGGGAGGACCGTGTCGAGCGCGAGGCCTCCGACGACCAGGCCGAGCAGCGCCAGGCCGAGGGCGTAGGGCAGCCGCACCAGCTTGAGGTGCAGCAGGAGGGTGGGCACCGCGACGAAGGTGACCAGCGCGACCGCGGCCCGCAGCACCGGGAGGTCGAGGTCGACCGCCACCACGGCCTGGGCGAGGACCAGCGCGACCACCGGCCAGCGCAGGGACGCGGCCGGCGGTGGCCCAGGGGTGATCTCGACGTACGCCGGGAGGACGAGCGTCGCCTCCTCGCGATCGCGCATCACTGCCCCCACCGCGACAGCGGCAGGTCGTAGGCCTCGGGCCAGCGGAGCACGACCTCCTCGTGGATGGCGAACATCGCCTCGAGGAGCTCCTGCGGGGTCTCGAAGTCGCCGGGCTGCAGGGCCTCGTGCAGGCGGATGCAGGGGCCGTGCTCGTCCTCCTCCGAGGTCAGCACGACGACCGGCGACCCGGTGGCCATCGGCAGGCGGGCGGCGCCGAAGGAGCCCCGCACCTCGCGCCCGAAGAGCTTGATCGGCGTCTTGCCGGGCACGTCGGAGGCGATGGCGAGGACCTGGTCGTCCTCGAGCAGGGTGACCAGGCCCTCGGTGCCGACGTCCGCGCTGACCGCGGCGCCACCGTTGGCCGACCCGACCTTCACGTGCTGCTGGAGCCACAGCGGTGCGTCGGGCTCGAGCATGTAGGGGTAGACGACGATGTGACAGGGCGCGCCGAGCCGGGCGATCGAGGGGAACGCGCCGTCGTAGTAGCCGTGGTGGATGAAGTTGACCAGCACGCCCCGGCCCTGCGCCTTGGCCGCGAGCAGGTGCTCCATGCCCTCGACCCGCAGGCTCAGGAGGAGCTCGGGGTGCCAACGCAGCTCGCCGCGTCGCGCCTGGTAGCGGACGTAGGCCCGGGCGACCCCGTCGAGCTCGGCCTCCGGCAGGTCCGGCAGCAGGAACCGCACCTGGGCGCGGGCGTCCTCGCGGGCCGCCGGGTTGCGCCAGGTGAGCCGGGCTCGCAGCCGCCACAGCACCGGCACCAGCCACGTCGGGACCGCTGCCCGCAGGCGCGCGACCGCCTTCTCGGTCGTCGTGGGTCCAGCGCTCATGCCGCCTCCTCGATCACGCGCACTCCTCGATCACCCGCAGGGTTGCCTCGATGCGTCGCTCCCAGCCCCACCGGCCGGTCTCGACCTCGGGCGGGTCCGTGAGCACGCCGGCCAGCGCGTCGGCCAGCGCCACCGGATCACCCGGCGGCACCAACCGGCCGTCGACGCCGTCGCGGACCACGAACGGGATGCCGCCCACGTCGGACCCGACGACCGGGCAGCCGCAGGCCAGGGCCTCGGCCAGCGCCATGCCGAAGGACTCGGACTCGGTGAGCGAGGGCAGCACGGTCACGCCCGCGCGGCGGTAGTGCGCCGGCAGGTCGGCGTGGTCGACCTGACCGGTCCAGTCGACCACGTCGGCCACCCCGAGGTCGGCGGCCTGCTTCTGCAGCGTGGTCAGGTCGTCGCCGTCGCCGACGACCTCCAGGCGCACCTGGGGCAGCAGCTCGCGCAGCCGCGGCAGCGCGGCGACCAGGACCTGGAGTCCCTTCCAGCGCGAGCTCTGCTCGACCCGGCCGACATAGAGCACACGGCAACCGCGCGGCTCCCCGGTCGGGTGGAAGCGCGCGGTGTCGACGCCCGGCGGGATCAGCGTCGCCCGGCCGGTGCCGTGGGCCAGCGACACGGGTGAGACCGCGACGAGCGCCCGGCTGCGGCGGAAGACCCGCGGCAGCACGGTCCGCTCGTAGCCCCGCAGCAGCGGGTCCAGCCGGCTGCCCTTGGCCAGCGAGCCGGAGTGGTAGGTGAGGACGACCGGCGCCGGGGAGACGCACACCGCGAGGTCGGCCAGGCCGGGGACGGGCGCGTGCGCGTTGACAACGTCGACGTCGCGCAGCAGCCGGCGCAGCCGGATCGCCCACAGCGGGTTGACCGGGGTGTTCGAGAGCGTGAACCACGTCCCCAGCCGGACGACCGGGATGCCGTCGTAGGTGGTCTCTCCGGCGCGGTCGCCGGTGGCGATCACGCGGACCTCGTGGCCGCGGTCGCGCAGGGTCCGAGCGACCCACGCGGCGTACTGCTCCACGCCGCCGGGGTCGGGCGGGAAGCGCGGCGTGACGACGGCGACCCTCACGACGCCGCCCTTGCCCCGCACCGGGCGCGCACGCGCCGGTCCTCGCCGGGAAGGCGGACCACGACGTCGTACCTCCGGCGCTCCGGGAGGGGCAGGACGCGGGCCACGCCCGTGGACCCACCGGACGCGACCACGACGTGGCCGTCGACCTCCGAGTCGCCGACGGTCACGACGTAGTCGAGATCGCGGTCGTCCGAGTGGGCGCTCGTGACGACGAACCCCACGCGCACCTGCCTCCCCGTCCGCTGACAGGTGGCGACGGTGCCATCGGCGCTGCGGGCGAAGGAGAGGGCGACGTACTCCTGGGGCTGGTGGGTCGCCGAGAGCGCGAGCTGGTCGCGCACGCCGGGGAGGAGCAGCGCGAGGACGGCGACGAGCCCGGCGACCATCGTGGTCACGGGGACGACGCGGCGGTGCCAACCCTCCCTCAGCATGTCCGGTCAACGCAGGGCTCTCGGGGTGGTTACGCGCGGCATACTGCCCCGGTGACCCGGTCTGAACCAGCGCCGCCGAGTGGGTGCGTGACGCACGTCGCACACCAGGTACTGCCCCACCTCGGCGGGCTCGAGACGGTCGTCGGGGCCGAGACGCGCGGCCTGCGCGACCTGGGCTGGCGGGTGTCGGTGGTCAGCAGCGCCGGCACGGTCGGTCCGGGCGTGCGCGACGAGGACGGCGTGCGCACCGTGCGGGTGCGTGCGTGGAACGGGTTCGAGGAGCGGTTCGGGGTCCCGTTCCCGCTCTTCTCGCCGCGGCTGGTCACCCGCCTCTTCGGCGAGGTGCGCCGCGCGGATGTCGTCCACGTCCACGACGTGCTCTACGTGAGCTCGTGGGTGGCCGCGCTCTGGTGCCTGGCGCTGCGCACGCCGTACGTCGTGCACCGCCACGTCGGCTTCGTGCACCACTCCTCGCTGCTGGTGCGGGTCGTGCAGGGCGTGGTGCTGGCGACGTTCGGGCGGCTGGTGCTCGCGGGCGCACGGACCGTGCTGCCGATCGACGAGCACGTGGCCCGCGGCCTGCCCGCGGGCAGGACGCACGTCCTGCGCAACGGCGTCGACACCGCCCGCTTCCATCCCCGTCCCCGCACCCCGCGGGACCGGCCGCGCGTGCTCTTCGTCGGCCGTTTCGTGCCCAAGAAGGGCTTCGACGTCGTGGCCGCCGCGGCCGGCGACGACTACGACCTGGTGTTCGCCGGCGGCGACCGGCCGCCCGGGTACGACGACCCCCGGCTGCACTTCCTCGGCGCGGTCCCGGCCGCCGACATGCCGGAGGTCTACGCCGACGCCGACGTGATGGTCGTCGCCTCGGTCGGTGAGTGCCCGTTGACCGTGATCGAGGCGATGGCCTCCGGCCTGCCGGTCCTGCTGCGCGAGGACCCCGCCCTGCACTCTCCCTGGACCTCCGGTCCCGGCGTCCGCTTCGTCGACATGGCGGCCGGGGACCTGCCCGCCGCCGTGCGCGACCTGGTCGCCGACGCCGCGGCCATGCGGCGCCTCGGCGAGGAGGGACGCGCACACGTCGCGGCGGCGTACTCCTGGGACGCCCACGTCCAGCAGCTGGACGACATCTACCGGGGCGTAACCCCGGCTCCGCCTCCCCGTTGAACGGCCAGTCTCGGGACCGTCGTCCGCTCGGAGGTCCAGCATGTCCGTCGCCCCCGGCTCCATCTCCCCCGGCTCTGTCGCCCAGCGCTACCGGGTCGCGGCCATCGTGCCCTGCCACAACGAGGAGGCCGCGGTCGCGACGGTGGTCACGGACCTGCTGGCCGCCGTGCCCGGCATGGACGTCTACGTCTACGACAACAACAGCACCGACGCGACCGTCGACCGGGCGCGCGAGGCCGGGGCGATCGTGTGCTCCGAGCCGCACAAGGGCAAGGGCAACGTGGTCCGGCGCGCGTTCGCGGACATCGACGCGGACATCTACCTGCTGATCGACGGCGACGACACCTACGACGCCTCGGCCGCTCCCGCGATGATCGCCAAGCTGGTCGAGGAGAACCTCGACCAGGTCGTGGGGGTCCGACGCGGGGACGCCTACCGAGCCGGCCACGAGACCGGCAACCGGATCCTCAACCGGATCGTCTGCTCGATCTTCGGCGACACGATGGGCGACATGCTCTCGGGCTACCGGGTGTTCTCGCGGCGGTTCGTGAAGAGCTTCCCCGCCGTCTCGCGCGAGTTCGAGATCGAGACCGAGCTGACCGTGCACTCGCTGGCGCTGCGGATCCCGTCCGCGACCCACGACGTGGCCTTCAAGGACCGGCCCGAGGGGTCGGAGTCCAAGCTGCGCACCTACCGCGACGGCTGGAAGATCCTCAACGTCATCAGCACGCTCACCCGCCACGAGCGCCCGATCTACTTCTTCGGCATGATCGCGCTGCTCTTCCTCTTCGTCGCGGCATCGCTCGGCACACCGGTCCTGGTGCAGTACCTCCAGACCGGGATGGTGCCGCGGATGCCCACGCTCATCGTGGCCGGCTTCCTCGTGCTGACCGCGTGCCTCCTCATCCTGGCCGGGATCATCATCGACGGCACCCGGAAGTCGCGCCACGAGATCAGCCGGCTGGCCTACATGCGCCACCCGGCCATCCGCGGGACCTACGTGCGCGACCCCGACTTCGCGCTCGCGCGGATCCCGGTCCCGCGAACCTCCCGCTGAGAACAGGAACATGTTCTAGATTGCTCGGGTGACCCCGTCGAAGCCCGCGTCGAAGGCCGCGTCGCTGCTGCGCGTCCTGCTGGCCTACGTGCTCGCGATCGGGGTCGGTGCCGCCTGGCTCTACCTCGGCCCCGACACGGCGTACCTGTGGCTCGACGGGCTCATCGCCGACGTCCTGGCCACGCTGGTGATCTTCGCCTTCAGCCGCATCCACCGGAACTCGTCGTTCTACGACGCCTACTGGAGCGTGCTGCCGCCGCTGCTCGCCGCCTACTGGTGGAGCGAGAGCGCGCCGAACGACCTCCGCGCCCTGCTGGTCACCCTGGTCATCACGGCGTGGGCGGTCCGGCTGACCGCGAACTGGGCCCTGCTCTTCCCCGGACTCCATCACGAGGACTGGCGCTACCCGATGCTGCGCGAGGGGAGGTCCGGTGCGACCGAGGTCGCCGTCGACCTCGTCGCGATCCACCTGGTCCCGACGCTGCAGGTCCTCCTGGGCATGGTGCCGGTCTACGTCGCGGTCACGGTCGCCGGTCGTGACGTCGGCTGGCTGGACTGGCTCGCGCTCCTCGTCGGCCTCGGCGCGGTGCTGCTCGAGCTGGTCGCCGACCGGCAGATGCAGCGCTTCACCCGCCACCGCGCGCCGGGCGCCGTCATGGACCGCGGGCTCTGGGGCTGGTCGCGGCACCCCAACTACCTCGGCGAGATCACCTTCTGGTTCTCCCTCGGGCTCTTCGGCCTGGCCGCCGCCCCGTCGGACTGGTGGTTCGTCTTCGTCGGCGCGATCGCGATGCTGCTGCTCTTCCTCCTCGCCAGCATCCCGATGATGGAGAAGCGCAGCCTCGAGCGCCGACCCACCTACCAGGACGTGATCGACCGCGTCCCGATGCTGCTCCCGCGACCACCACGCACCGCTCGTGGCTAGAGCGCGCGTCCTCGTCGCCGGCCTCGGCGACAGCGGGCTGCTGACCGCGCTCCACCTGACCCGGCACGCCGACGTCGTCGGCGTCTCGTCCCAGCCCGCCCTGGTCAGCGGGCAGGAGCTCGGCCTCCGGGTGAGCCGGCCCGAGCGGTGGGCACGGGACTACTTCATCTCCTTCGACCGCTACCGCCGCCTCGACCGCGCACGCGTCGTGCACGGTGTGCTGGTCGGGCTGGACCTCACCGCGCGCACCCTGTCCGTGCGGCTCCCGTCGGGGGACGTGGTCGAGGAGCCCTACGACGTCCTGGTGATCTCGACCGGGGTCACCAACGGCTTCTGGCGCACGCCGGCCCTGCGGACGGCCGAGGAGGTCTCCGCGTCCCTGGCGGCCGTCCACGACCGGCTCGCCGCCGCGGACTCGATCAACGTCGTCGGCGGCGGCGCCGCGGCCGTCGCCACCGCGGCCAACCTCGCCCTGCGCTGGCCGGACAAGCGGATCGGTCTCTACTACCCCGGGGAGCGGGCACTGCCCCAGCACCACGGCCGCGCCTGGGCCCGGGTCTCCCGGATCCTGACCGCGCGCGGTGTCGCGCTGCACCCGGGCCACCGCGCCATCGTGCCCGACGGCTTCGCCTGCGACGAGATCACCGCCACTCCCGTCTCGTGGTCCACCGGCCAACCGCCGGTCGCGGCCGACGCGACGATCTGGGCGATCGGCCGGGTCCGGCCCAACACCGCCTGGCTGCCGGGCTCACTGCTCGACGACCAGGGCTTCGTCCGCGTCTCCCCCGACCTGCGCGTCGTCGGCACCGACGACGTCTTCGCCCTCGGCGACGTCGCCGCGACCGACCCGCTGCGCTCCACCGCCCGCAACCGCGCCGACAAGCTGCTGGCCCACAACATCCGCGCCCACCTCGCCGGCCGACCCCTGCGCTCCTACCGCCCGCCGCGCCGCCGCTGGGGCTCGGTCCTGGGCTTCCAGCCCGACGGCCTGCGCGTCTTCACGCCCTCGGGCCGCTCCTTCCGGTTCCCGCACTGGTCGATCGACACGATCCTCCAGCCGTGGATCGTGCGGCGTGGGATCTACGGCGGCGTACGGCGCCGCTAGGTCAGGCAGCGTCCGCCAGATCAGCGAGGATCATGCGGCACACCCCGTCCGCGGGCTGGGGCAACCGGTCGGCGAGCTCGCCGAGCCACGCTGAGTCCGTCGGCCGCGCCTGACGGGCCACGTGCGGCAACAGCTCCGGCTCGACCAACAACGCCGCCACGCACGGCCACGGGTCGAGCACCGCTGCCGTGGAGGACCGGCCGTCCATGACCGTTCGCCGCGCGAGGGCGAGGATCGCCCGAGCAAAGTCACCCTCGCTGAGGTCTCGGGCGTTTCCTGCCGGCAGGAACTCCCGCACCGCAAGCATCGGGAGACGACTCGGGAGGTCGGTCAACAAGAAGTTCCCGTGGAGGAGATCGCCGAAGTAGTCCTCGGTGCCCGCGACCTCCCGCAGCGGGCCGAGCCAGGTCGCGGGGTCGTCGGCCACCGACCGGGCGGTCACCTCCGAGACCCCGAGGGGCACGCCCTCGAACATCGAGCCTCCCTCCGTGGGCACGACCCTTGCCAGGGCGTGCTCGCCCGGCTCCTCCAGGACCGCGGCGCCGAGGTTCGGCACCGCGAGCTCGTCACCGGTCGACAGGTCGGTCCAGTGGAGGACGGCCGGCCGGCGCTCCTCCAGCCGCAGCGAGCGCATCCGAGCGGTGGCCCAGGTGCTCACTTGGTCGGCGCCAGCCACCAGGTCCGGCGTGGCGAAGACGTCGAGGAAGCGCTCGAGTCCGCCGTACTCGTAGAGCATCAGCTGTCGGTAGACCCAGTCGTGCTCCGCCATGCTCACACGTCCCGCGAACCCGTCGGCGCTCGAGCTGCCACCGACCCCGCAAAGCTCAGTCGCGATGGCCAGGGCCCGGCGGTGGGCGTCTCGCTGTGCCGGGTCGACCTGGATCAGCGACTGCTCCAGGATCCACCGCGACGTCGCCCAGCGGGGCAGCAGAGGGCCGAGCCGGGCAAGCTGAAGCAGCCGTCCGATGCGGGCACTGCGCCAGAACACCTTTCCGTCGCAGTCGAGCAGGTTCTCGGTCATGACCCGCAACGCGCCGCCGGCGTCGCCTCGTCGCTCGGCGTCGTTCACCTCCTCCATCACCACGAGCATGCGGTGATCGATCGCAGGTGCGGCGCGCCTGCGCGGTTGAGCCCTGCGACGGTTCGAGCGGGTCCGGCGTCCACGTGACTTCGGCATGTCTCCAGCGAACCCTCGTGGGCCCAGCGCCGCCAGAGGGGTTCATCGATCTGTGGACAACCTCAGGCAGCCAGGAAGATGTCGAGCCGCGGGTAGGTCTTCGGCCGGACCGGCGCGGCAGGCGCTCGGGACCGGTGCCGATGTCCGGTCGGGGTCTCGACCTCGGTCGTGTGTCGCCGGGGCCACTGCGAGGTGACCCGGTGCTCCCAGCCCGGGTCCTCCTTGGCGTAGTTGCAGGCCTCGCAGAGTCCCTGCCCCTGATCGAGGTCGGTGGTGCCGCCGCGGCGGCGCGGGGCGACGTGGTCGGCGTGCCGGACAGGGGCGTCGCACCACGCGGTGCGGCAGGTCTCGCCGTCGCGGAGGAAGATCAGCCGCCGCAGCGACGAGGGGAACGCCGCCGCGCGGCTGTCCATGGCCACGAGGCCGCCGTCGTCCGGGCTCGAGAAGAGGCGCCGGACGAACACCTCTGCGCACGGGTCGGCCAGCAGCCGCTCGACCTCGGCCCGGGCGATCGGGCCGTAGCCGCTCAGGTGCGCCGGGGTGCAGAGGTCGGTGCCGAGGAGCATCTGGGCCGTCATCACGACCTGGACCTCGGTCCGTCGAGCACCGAGGACGGCGGGCTGGTCGAGCCGGTCGACGAGCTCGTCGGCCACGAGCTGAGCGTGGCCGCGCGGATCGCCCGACGCGCGCAGCACCGCGGCGCGCTCCTCCAACGACCGGACGGCGCGCACCGCATCGGACGCCGGCAGGTCGGCGCTCAGCCGCGC
>JAEZKN010000465.1 GCA_023415395.1 Actinomycetes bacterium | reverse complement strand
CCGCCGACCTGGCCACGACCGTGCGCGTGCTGGGCCAGCTGCACCACCTCGACCAGGACCACCCGGACCTGGTGACGGTCAAGCGGGCGGCGTCGCACATGTACAAGGCGCTCAAGGCCGAGCGGCGCACCCGCAAGCGCCAGGCCGAGCTGGCCCACGACCGGGCGATCACCGAGGCGACGGCGACCGGGTCCCCGATGCGCATCGACGACGAGACCAAGGGGATCCCGCTCGTCTCGAGCACGCCGGGCGCCTACGCCGGTGAGCTGATCAACCCGCGCGGGTGCTACATCTGCAAGGCCGACTACACGCTCGTCGACGCGTTCTACCACTGGCTCTGCCCCAGCTGCGCCGCCATGTCGCACGCCAAGCGCGGCCAGGGCACCGACCTCACCGGCCGGCGGGCGCTGCTCACCGGTGGGCGCGCCAAGATCGGCATGTACATCGCACTGCGACTGCTGCGCGACGGCGCCCACACCACGATCACCACCCGCTTCCCGCACGACGCGGTGCGCCGCTTCTCCGCGCTCGAGGACAGCGCCGAGTGGATCGACCGCCTCAAGATCGTCGGCATCGACCTGCGCGACCCGACCCAGGTGATCGCGCTCGCCGACGAGGTCGCGGCGGACGGGCCGCTCGACATCCTCATCAACAACGCCTGCCAGACCGTGCGCCGCTCGCCCGGCTCGTACGCGCCGCTGGTCGAGGCCGAGCGGGATCCCCTGCCGACCGGCGTCGTGCTGCCCGAGATCGTGTCCTTCGACCGGATCAGCGACGCCCACCCGGCCGCGATCGCCGGCACCCTGCGCCAGCACGCGGTCGCCCATCACGAGACGCCGGCCCACACTCCCGCCTCGATCACCGCGCTCGCGCTGCAGGCCGGCAGCGCCTCCCTCGAGGCGCACCTCGCCGGCACCGCCGTCGACGCGGGCGGCCTGCTGCCCGACCTGCAGACCACGAACTCGTGGACCCAGACGGTCGACGAGGTCGACCCCCTGGAGCTGCTCGAGGTGCAGCTCTGCAACGCGACCGCGCCGTTCCTCCTCATCTCCCGGCTCCGGGCGTCGCTGCGCGCCTCGACCGCCCGGCGCACGTACGTCGTGAACGTCTCGGCGATGGAGGGGCAGTTCGGCGGCCGCCGCTACAAGGGGGCGGGGCACCCGCACACCAACATGGCCAAGGCGTCGCTGAACATGCTGACCCGCACCAGCGCGGCCGAGATGTTCGAGACCGACCGGATCCTGATGAACGCCGTCGACACGGGCTGGATCACCGACGAGCGCCCGCACCAGGACAAGCTGCGGATCGCCGCCGAGGGCTGGCACGCCCCACTCGACCTGGTCGACGGCGCCGCTCGCGTCTACGACCCGATCGTGCGCGGCGAGGCCGGCGAGGACCTCTACGGACACTTCCTCAAGGACTTCGTGCCTGCGCCGTGGTGACCGGATCCGGTGGCAGGATCATCCCCATGGACGCGATGGAGTGCGACGGCTGCGGGGCGACGATGCGCTGGGAGACCTCGCACTCGCGGTGTGACCGGTGCGGCTACATCCGGCCGTGCTGCGAGGGCGCTCCCGTGACCGCGAGCTGCGTCGTACCCCCGGCCGCTCAGGTGTCGAGCAGCCCGCGCAGGTAGGCCGCCTGCCCCACGTGCTGGGCGTCGTCGTCGGCGATGCTCACCAGCCGCACCCCGAGGCTCACCGGGGGGTCCCACCGGTCGTCGACGATCCGGTCGAGGTCGCTCTCGCTGAGCGTCGCGAGGTAGGCCTTGGTCGCCTCGTGGGTCGCGGTGAGGTACGCCGCCAGCAGCTCGCCGCTGGCTCGCACCTTCCCCACCTGCTCGGTGGTGTGCCCGTAGCCGTGGTCGAGGCGGTCGAGGTCGAGGGCGAACTTCTCGAACCAGCCCTCGCTGATCCACACCTGGTCGGTGCCCGCCACGTCGGAGATCTGCGCGTCCTGCACGCGCGCGGCGTGCCAGACCAGCCAGGCGATCGAGTTCGCCTCCGGCGTCGGCCGGTAGGCGAGCACGTCGTCGTCGAGGCCGCCGACGACGGCGGTCCCGTTCTCCAGGCTCCGCTCGAAGAAGTCGAGGTAGACGTCCGCTGGTGTCATGGCTTCGACGGTACCCACCCCACGGCCCTGCCGCGCGGCGCTCGTCAGGGCGAGGTGGCGACCACCGCGTCGTCCGCCCCCGTCCGGCGCAGGCAGGCGGAGACCGCTCCGGCGTCGACACCCCCGAGGCCGTCCAGGCCGGCCTCCGAGTAGTGGCCGCCCCCGCCGGCGAAGTCGTCGCCCACGCGGACCGCCGTGGCATCCTCGAGCTCGACCTCCTGGCGCGCCGCGTCCCACGAGGTCCCCGCGGCCCAGAACGCCACCGACTCGCCGATGAGGAGGCACCCCCGGACGAGCCGGAGCTGACCGGTGATCTGAGCAGTGGGATAGGAGTCCCACCCCGTCACGGCGATCACCGGGCCGTCGTTCCTTCCCCCGTCGTCGTCCCCGACGGCCGAGCCTCCCGCCCACGCGACGAGCGCGCCGAGGGCCACCACGACGCCCAGGTCGATCGCTCGTGTCCTGCGCATGGGCTCCTCCTCGGACCGCGTCCCAGGCTAGGAGCGACTGGTCGAGTGCCGCCAGACCTTCGCGTCCCAAGGAAGGCCCCCAGGCACGCGCTGGCGCCGTCTGCTCGCCCCGGCCCGATCCGTCGGTCGGCGGGCCGCCGGGCTCAGCGCCTAAGGGAGCAACGCACCGCTCAGGGAGGTCAGGGTGTCCTCGACCAGGCGGTAGTACGCCCACCGCCCACGCTGCTCCCGGGTCACCAACCCCGCCTCGACCAGCTGCTTCATGTGGTGGGAGACCGTCGGCTGGGAGAGCCCCACCGGCTCGGTGAGGTCGCAGATGCAGGCCTCGCGATCCTCCTGCGCCGCGATCAGCGAGAGCAGACGGACCCGGGTCGGGTCACCCAGGGCCTTGAACACGCGCGCCAGCCGCTGAGCCTCGGCGGCGTCGAGCACGCCGCCGGTGACCGTCGAGCAGCACGCCGTCGCGTCGGGGACGGCGTCGGCGAGGGGCAGTGCCGTGCGGGGGGCCATGCGCCCAGTGTGCCAGACGCATTGACAAACATCGATAGATAGACGAACCTCGATGCATCGAAGGATACCAATACGTCACTGGAGGAGCACCCACATGACCACGAGCAACGCGGCAGCCCCCGCGCAGACCCCGGACGAGGTGCGCGAGGAGGTCCGCCACCGCTACGCCCAGGCTGCGACCGCGGTCGTCGCCGGCACCACCAACACCGAGCTCAACGACCAGCTGCAGCTCGCCGACGACGGCTGTGGGACCACGTCGTGCTGCAGCAGCGACGTGACGGTCGACGAGTCGTTCGGCGCCGTGCTCTACAGCAGCGACGACCAGGACGCCCTCCCCGCCGAGGCGGTCGCGGCCAGCCTGGGCTGTGGGAACCCGACCGCGGTCGCCGCCCTCCGCGCCGGCGAGCGGGTCCTCGACCTCGGCTCCGGCGGCGGCATCGACGTGCTCCTCTCCGCGCGCCGGGTCGGCGAGACCGGGTTCGCCTACGGCGTCGACATGACCGACGAGATGCTCGACCTCGCCCGGGCGAACGCCGCCAAGGCCGGCGCCACGAACGTGGCGTTCCTCAAGGGCACCATCGAGGACGTCCCGCTCCCGGACGCCTCGGTCGATGTCGTCATCTCCAACTGCGTCATCAACCTCTCCGTCGACAAGCCCCGGGTCATCGCCGAGATGTACCGCGTCCTCACCCCCGGCGGACGGATCGGGATCTCCGACGTCGTCGCCGAGGACCACCTGACCCCGGCCGACCGCGCCGAGCGCGGTTCCTACGTCGGCTGCATCGCCGGCGCCCTGTCCCGCAGCGAGTACCTCGACGGCCTCGCGGCGGCGGGGTTCCTCGACGCCGAGGTCGAGCTCACCCACGAGGCCGTCCCCGGCATGCACGGCGCGATCATCCGCGCCACCAAGCCGACCCAGCCGATCCAGCCGCCCGCGTGAGCATCACGGCTCCGGATGCTCCGGATGCTTCGGTAGCCCGGCGCCTGGCCACCCTCGACCGGTTCCTCCCGGTGTGGATCGGGGTGGCCATGCTCGCCGGACTGCTGGCCGGGCGCTGGGTGCCCGGCATCACCGACGCACTCGACGCGATCACGATCGGCTCGATCTCGCTGCCGATCGCGCTCGGGCTGCTGGTGATGATGTACCCGGTGCTGGCGAAGGTCCGCTACGACGAGGTCGGCCACGTCGCCCGCGACACCCGGATGCTGACGCTGTCGCTGGTGCTGAACTGGCTCGTGGGCCCGGCGCTGATGTTCGCCCTGGCCTGGCTGCTGCTGCCCGACCTGCCCGAGTACCGCACCGGCCTCGTGATCGTCGGCCTGGCCCGCTGCATCGCCATGGTCATCATCTGGAACGACCTGGCCTGTGGCGACCGCGAGGCCGCCGCGGTCCTGGTCGCGATCAACTCCGTCTTCCAGGTCCTGGGCTTCGCGCTGCTCGGCTGGTTCTACCTCGACCTGCTGCCCGGCTGGCTCGGCCTGTCCACCACCGGGCTCGACGTCTCCCCGTGGGAGATCGCCGTCAGCGTGCTGGTGTTCCTCGGCATCCCCCTGGCCGCCGGCTACCTCACCCGCCGCCTCGGGGAGGCCGCTCGTGGACGGGACTGGTACGAGCAGCAGCTGCTGCCGCGGTTGGGCCCGTGGGCGCTGTACGGGCTGCTGTTCACCATCGTCGTGCTCTTCGCCCTCCAGGGCGAGACGATCACCGCCCAGCCGCTCGACGTCGCCCGCATCGCCGTGCCCCTGGTCATCTACTTCGCACTCATGTGGGCAGGCTCCCTGCTCCTGGCCCGCCGGCTCGGGCTCGGCTACGCCCGGTCCACGACCGTCGCGTTCACCGCGGCCGGCAACAACTTCGAGCTCGCCATCGCCGTCGCGATCGCCGTCTTCGGCGTCACCAGCGGCCAGGCCCTCGCCGGCGTCGTCGGACCCCTCATCGAGGTCCCCGTCCTCGTCGGCCTCGTCTACGTCAGCCTCTGGGCCCGCCGCTACTTCCCCGACACCGCGACAAGGACCACACCATGACCAGACCGGACGCTCCGGCCGCCGAGGCAGACGCTCGAGTGCCCCAGGTGGTCTTCGCCTGCGTGCGCAACGGCGGTCGCTCCGTCGCCGCCCGCCTCCTCGCCGAGCACTACGCCCACGGCCGCGTCATCGCGCTCTCCGCCGGGACCCAGCCCGGTGACCACATTCACCCCGAGGTCGCCGCCGTCCTCGAGCAGCTCGGCCTGGACACGAGCCGCGAGCACCCCCAGCGCCTGACGACCGAGATGATCGCCGGCAGCGACCTCGCCATCACGCTCGGCTGCGGCGAGGAGTGCCCCTACGTCCCCGGCGTCACCTACCGCGACTGGCCCGTCGACGACCCCGGCGGCCAGGACGAGGCCACCATCCGCCGCATTATCGCCGACCTCGACACCCGGGTCCGCGAGCTGCTCGCGGAGCTCGCGCCCGACCTCGAGCCAGGACCGAGCATCCTCGACCACCGCTGAGGCACCGGCGGCTGGAGCCCTCGGTGCCTCAGCCGCTGATCCTCGCCAGCCGCGCGCGGAGGGCGTCGCGGCGGTGGGCGTTGCCGGGGAGGTCGACGTAGGCGTCGCCGTAGGCCGAGAGGAGGGCGTCGTCGAGGCGGCGGACGGCGCCGGGCGGGTACTTGTAGTCCATCCGGGCGGCGATGGCCGCGGTGTCGACGTGGGCGAGCGCGTCGCCGAGCTCGGCCAGCGTGGTGATGCCCAGCTCGGGGAGCAGCCCGGCGATCCAGGCGTAGTGGTCGGTGCGGGACCACTCGGCGTCGGGGTACTGCCCGGCGAGGTACGCCGCCAGCTCCTGCGGCGAGACGCCCTCGGACTCGTCCGGCGGTGGTGCCACCGCGCCACCGCGCAGCCGCTCGCGGATCGTCGTGAACTCCTGGTCAGCCAGCTCGAGCAGGCCCGCCGCGAGGGTGAAGCGGCGGTCGAAGTCGCGCGCGTGCTCGGCGGGGACCGTGCCCTTGTAGCGGATGTCGTGCTCGAACTCGGCCCACGCGTGCTGCAGGACGGTGCGCACCTGCCCCTGCGCGACGCCGCCGTCGCGGGCGAGCAGCAGGTGCCGGCTGGCGTAGCCGAACCGACCCTCGCTCGCGGTCTCCTGGCCCAGGTCGCGGTCGTCGATGACCGTCAGCTGCGCGCCCAGCACGTCGGCGACCGCGGCGACGTCGCTGCGCACGTAGGTGATGACGCGGACGCCGACCTGGTCGGTGATCTCGCGGAGGGGATCGGTGTACGCCGGACGCCCGTCGACCGTGCGCGACGCCTTGGCCGCGAACGAGCCGACGCTCTTGGCGCGCCCGGTGACCGTCAGGTAGTTGATGCCGGCCTCGTCGAGGATCGAGGTCACGCGCGCGACGTAGTCCTCGGCGGCCACGACCAGGCTCGGCTGCAGCTGCGCGTACTCCTCGACGGCCTGCCGGATGGTCGCGTGGGTGTCGAGCAGCGTCGGGGTGACGATGTACCCGAGCTCGTAGCTGCCGTAGGTCGTGACCCGCTCGGGCCAGCGGTCGGCGAAGAGCGCGACGTAGGCGCACACCACCGCGTCGACCTGGTCCTCGACCGTGCGCAGGTCCACCTTGCGGGTGGCGGTCTCGACGCGGGCGCGCAGCGCCTGCCAGGTCCGGTCCGTGCGCACGACCCGCTCGACGTGGCTCATCAGCCGCAGCAGCTCGGCCCGCATCGAGTCGAGGGTCCGGCCCGGCTTGGCCTTGTACTTCAGGGTCTTCGCGAGCCCGAAGAGCACGATGGTCGCCGGGTGCGGGTAGACCTCGATCGCGCGCTTGGAGCGGCCCGACGCCGGGTTCATGTCCAGCCCGAGCATCTTGGCCACGCGCGCGCCGCGGGTGCCGTCGCGGAACTCCGGCTTGCCGGTGTTCGACGGGTGCGCGCCGGCCTCGAAGGCACGGAAGTCGGCGTTCAGCTCCTGCTCGGCGAGCCGCGAGCCGGTCGGGTTCGTGACGATCAGCGGGGCGTCGATGCCGACCAGGCAGGGCTCGGAGACGTACGGCGCCAGCGCGTCGCGGATCTCCTCGTCGGTGTGCACCGTGGACAGGTGCACGAGCGCGCCGTCGGCGTCGAGGACCGCGAGACCGGTGGGGTTCTTCGTCCCCCACGCCAGGTCGATGCCGATGTAGTGCACCCCACCAGCCTGCCGTAGGGACCCGCAGGACCGCGCGGAGGTCACGTCGTTCGGCGCGCTCCTCCCACCCTCGGGGGCGCCGGCTCACCCCGGGCGGCCCGCCGGCGCGCGTCGGCGAACGCCTCGGCCCGGGCGGACGCACGCGCCGCGGAGATCGCGGTGACGGCGTTGACGCTCATCGGCCGCACCGTGGTCAGTCCCGGAGGTCGCACCGGCCGGCGCTGCGCTCGAGGGCGACGCGCGCGGAGCGGGCGAGGCTGACGGCGCGGTCGGGCCGGCCGTTGCGGCGGTGGGGACGGGTCGGGGTCTGCTGGCTCTTCTGCACGGTGGTTCAGGTGCGCCGGGTCAGGCCTCAGATACACCGGTCCAGACCGGTGGCGTCACCGGGAGGTTCGGGCGAGCTCCCGCGCGACCGCCGCGCCGAGGCGCGCGTTGTGCCGCACCAGCGCGATGTTGGCCGTGAGCGAGGCGCCCCCGGTGATCTCCACGATCCGGCCGAGGAGGTACGGCGTCGCGTCCTTGCCGTGGATGCCGAGCCGGTCCATGTCGGCCAGCGCCTGCTCGATGATGCCGCCGATCTCGTCGGCGGGGATCTCGTCCTCGGCCGGGATCGGGTTCGCCACGACGACCCCGCCACCCAGGCCCAGGCGCCACTTGGCCTCCAGGAGAGCGGCGATCTCGGCCGCGGAGTCGACCCGGTTGGGCGCCGCGTGCCCGCTGGAGCGGGAGTAGAAGGACGGGAACTCGTCACTGCCCACGACGACCACCGGGACGCCGAGGGTCTCGAGGGTCTCCAGGGTCAGGCCGATGTCGAGGATCGACTTCACGCCCGCGCTGACGACGGCCACGTCGGTCTGGCCGAGCTCGGTCAGGTCGGCGGAGACGTCGAAGCTCTGCTGGGCGCCGCGGTGCACGCCGCCGAGGCCACCGGTGACGAAGACCCGGATGCCGGCGAGCGCGGCCAGCCGCATGGTCGAGGCGACCGTGGTGGCGCCGTGCGCACCGCGCGCCATCACGACCGGGAGGTCGCGGACGCTGACCTTGGCGACGTCCTCGTGGCTGGCCAGCAGCTCGAGGTCGTCGGGCGAGAGGCCGATGCGCGGGCGGCCGTCGAGCACCGCGATCGTCGCCGGCACCGCGCCGTGCTCGCGGATGATGCCCTCGACCTCGATCGCCATGGCGACGTTCTGCGGGTAGGGCATGCCGTGGCTGATGATCGTGCTCTCCAGCGCCACGACGGGCGTGCCCTCGGCGAGCGCGGTCGCGACCTCGTCGGTGACGGTGAGCATCTCGTGGGGCATCGGGTGGGGGGTGGTCACAGGAGGCTCCTGACGAGTCGGTCGGTGAGGTCGGGCCGCACCGTGTGCGGGCTGGCGATGGTGAGGGCGGCCGCCGCGTGGCCGTACGCCGCCGCCTCGGTCGTGCCGGCGCCGGCGAGCAGCGCGTGGCAGAAGCCGGCGAGCATGGCGTCGCCAGCGCCGGTGACGTCGACGACCTCGGCCGGGAGCGCCGCGATGCGGGTCGTGCCCTCACGGGTGCTCAGCAGCGAGCCCTCGGCCCCGAGGCGGACCCAGACCAGCTCGACGCCCCGGTCGTGCAGCGCGGCGGCGGCCCGGTCGACCTGGCGGGCGGTGCGGACCGGGAGGCCGGTGAGCGCCCCGAGCTCGTCGCGGTTCGGGGTGACCGCGTGGATCGGCCGCTCCGCGGTGACCAGGTGGGCGCGAGCGGCGGCCTTCGGGACGCTGACCGGCTCGAGCACGACGCGGGTGCCGGCGTCGGAGGCCAGGTCGAGGGCGAAGCCGATCGTCTCCGGAGCGAGGTTGCCGTCGAGGACGACCAGGGCGGCGGCCGCGACGAGGTCCCGGGCGGCGTTGACCTGCTCGGTGGACAGCTCGTCGGTGGCGGCCATGTCGGAGACCGCCACGACGAGCTCGCCGTCGGCGTCGAGGACGGCCGTGTAGGTGCCGGTCGACCGCGCGCTGCGGCGTACGTGCTCGACGTGGACGCCCGCCCCCGAGGTGGCCGCGAGCACCTGGTCACCGAGGCCGTCACTGCCGATGGCGGCGACGAGGTGGGTGCGGGTGCCGAGGCGGGCGAGGTTCTCGGCGATGTTGCGACCGACGCCGCCGGCGGCCATCGAGCCGGCGCCGGGGTTGCTGGTCGCGGGCACGGCGGCGGCGCTGCTGCGCGCCTTGACGTCCATGTTGGCGCCGCCGATGACGACGACCGACGGCTGCTCGCTGAGCACGTAGCCGCGGCCGAGGATGACGCCCTTCTTGCCGAGGTTGGACAGGTGCACGTTGACCGCCGCGCGGGTGGTGCCGAGCGCCTCGGCGATCGCGGCCGAGCCGATGAGCGGGTCGCGGCGCAGCAGCGCGACGATCTCGCTCTCGCGGTCGGTCAGGCTCATGCTGACCATGCTAAAGGAACCTTAGTCTGATGAAGACCCCGGGACGACGAGCGCGGCGATGCCGGTCGTCAGCGGCACCGCCAGCACCAGCCCGATGCTGCTGGCCAGGGTGCGCACGATCTCCTCGGTGATGTCCTCGGTGGTGAGCAGCACCGAGAACGGCAGGCCGTAGAGCTGCAGGATGAGCAGCACGGCCAGCGCGGTGCCGGCGTAGGCGAACACGATCGTGTAGATCGTCGACGCGATGTGGTCGCGGCCGATCCGCATCCCGCTCGCGAACACCTGGCGACGGCTCAGCGTCGGGCCCGCCTCGCGGACCTCCCACACCGACGAGGACTGGGTGATCGTGACGTCGTTGAGCACGCCGAGGCCCGCGATGACGATCGCGCAGGTGAAGAGCCCCTGGAAGCTGAGGTCGCCCACCAGCGACTGGAGGATGTTGCCGTTGTCGGTGACGCCGGTCGCCCGCGTGGTCGCGGCGCCGACCGTCCCGAGGGCCGCCGTCACCAGGACGCCGACGAGGGTCCCGGCCAGCGCGGTCGAGGTGCGCAGCGAGAAGCCGTGGGTCGTGTACAGGACGACGTACATGATCAGCGCCGAGCCGGCCAGGCCCACGGCCAGCGCGGGCGCGCCGGTGAGGAGCGCGGGCAGCATGAAGATCCAGATGACCGCGCCGCTGAAGATCAGGCCCAGCAGGGCGAAGAGCCCGCGCCAGCGCGCGACGAGCAGCACCAGCGCGACGAACACCAGCGTCATCACCAGCAGCGGCGTCGAGCGGACGGTCTCGAAGTAGCTGTAGCTGGTGTCCGCGGCGGTCGGGCCGGGGGTCCGCTGCAGCTTGACCTCGTCGCCCTCGCGGAGCCCGGCGTCGACGACCTGGGGCGGCACCGTGACGGTGACCTCGGTGCCCTTGCCCTTCCCCTCCTGCACGGTGACGGCAACGACGCCGTCGTCGGCGACGCTCTCCACCACGGCGTTCGGGAAGGTCACGCCGGGGGCGGCGAAGACGACCTCGTCCTTGATCCGGTCCACCTCGGCGCCGTTCGGCCAGAGCCACACCACGGCCGCGAGGGTGACGAGACCGGCCAGCGCGAGGCCGGCCAGCAGGACCGCCCGGGGACCACGACCGACCTCGAACCCGTCACCCTCGGCCCGGTGTGCGCGGTGCGCGCCGTGCGCGTGTCCAGCCCCCATGGCCCCATCCTCCCCGACGATTCCCGGCGCGCCCGACGCCCCCCACCCCCCACAATGTCCTCGTGCCGACCACCAGCCAGTGGCTCGCCTTCGTCGCGGCGAGCGCCCTCTTCATCCAGGTGCCGGGTCCGAGCCTGCTCTTCACCATCGGCCGCGCCCTCACCGTCGGCCGCCGCGACGCCCTGCTCTCGGTCGTCGGCAACGCACTGGGCATCACCACCCAGGTGCTGCTCGTCGCCGTCGGCCTCGGGGCGGTCGTCGCCGCGAGCACGCAGGCCTACACGGTGCTCAAGATCGGCGGGGCGGCGTACGTCGTCTGGCGCGGCGTCCAGGCGATCCGCCACCGGGCCGACGCGCGGGCCGCGCTGGCCGCCGTCGAGGGCGCGCACGTGGTGCCGGCGCCGGCGTCGCGGTCGCTGCGCATCGGCTTCACCGTCGGCCTGACGAACCCGAAGACCATCGTGTTCTTCGTGGCCTTCCTGCCGCAGTTCGTCAACGAGCCCGCCGGCCACGCCGGCCTCCAGCTCGCCCTGCTCGGCGTGGTGTTCGGCACCATGGCCGTCGTCTCCGACGGAGCCTGGGCCCTGGCCGCCGGCAAGGCGCGCGACTGGTTCGCCCGCCGCCCGCACCGTCTCGACCGCCTGGGCGTCGCCGGCGGGGTCATGATGATCGGTCTCGGCGCGACGATGGCGGCCTCGGAGTAGTCCTCGCCGCCGCTTGTAACGCGGGGTTAGGACCACTGTGATCCCTTTTGAACAGGGTCACCAGAGGTCCTAACCCCGCGTTACAGCTGGCGATGGACCTCGGCCAGGCGCCGCACGACCCGCTCGACGAGGTCCAGGTCCACCTCGGCGTACGGCAGCTTGAGGGTGCCCTTGGCGCCGGCGTACGGCGCCAGGTCGGCGTCGAGCGCGGCGTCCCCGGCCGGTGGGACGGGGTAGAGCGAGAGGTGCTCCTTCCACGCCGCGACGTGCACGAGCGAGCGGCCGCCGACCTGCCAGGTCGGCATGTCGTAGCGGATCACGGGCTCGGCCTCGGGCACGACCGCCGTCACCCGCTCGGCGACCGCCCTCAGGACCGCGCGCCGCTCCGGGGCCAGCGCGGCGAGGTACTCCTCGACGGTGGCGAACCTCGGCATGCGCCTGAGTATGGCCCGGACGGAGAGCTGTAACGCGGGGTTAGGACGACTGTGATCCCTTTCGAACGGGGTCACCAGAGGTCCTGACCCCGCGTTACAGCTGGCGGGCCTGGTCGTAGGCGAGCAGGGCGACGCCGAGCGAGAGGCGCGAGGACGGGTCGTCGAGGGGGTGGCCGACGAGCTCCTCGAGACGGCGGAGGGCGGGGTAGAGCGAGGTCCGGTTGCGGTGGGCGACGCGGGCCAGCTCGGCCTTGTTGCCGCCGACGGCGAGGAACTGGCGCAGCAGGTCGACCAGGCCGCCGCCGTGGCGGGCCTCGTGCTCGAGCAAGGCACCGAGCTCGGCCTCGGCGAACTCCTGCAGGCGGGCGTCCTCCCGCAGCGACATCAGCAGCCCGGGCAGGCGGATGTCGGCCTGGCGCACGCACCGCTCGGACGGCGGCAGGGTCGCGGCGACGTCGGCGACGACGCGCGCGGAGCGCAGCGAGTT
>JAEZKN010000433.1 GCA_023415395.1 Actinomycetes bacterium | reverse complement strand
CCCGTCGACATCCCCGAGCCGGAGGAGATCCCGGTCGAGGAGGTGCCCGGCGCCGAGGTGCCCGGCGTCGAGGATCCGGCGGCCGCCGAGGAGCTCGTGGTCTCCGAGGCCCGGCTGGACGGCAACGCCACCCTGGCCGAGTGGTTCGGTGGCGCGGTCCGCCGCGACCTCATCTTCCTCGTCGCCAACGACGGCGAGGCCACCGTCGAGAACCCGATCGTCCGGGTCTCCGTGGGCCGCTCGACCGACCTCGAGCCGGAGATCGTCGACGCCGAGGTCGGCGTCCTCGACCCCGGGGAGCAGACGGTCGTGAGCGTGCCGCTCGAGCTCCCGATGGCGTCCTTCGGCACCTACCAGGTGATCGGCCAGGTGGGGGAGTCGGAGTTCGGCGGCTTCACGCTGGAGTGGAAGACCTACCCCTGGGGCCTGTTCGCCCTCAACGCGCTGGGCGCGGCGCTCATCGTCTGGGGCGTGCGCCGCCGGCTCGAGGCGCGCAAGCCGGCGCCGTACAGCCCGGCGGTGGCGATGGGCGCGGCCGTCGACGACGCGGTCGTCGACCTCACCGCTGCCGAGGCGTGGTGGGCGCACCGCGACGGCGTGCCGCTGACCGTGTCGGCGCAGGCGATGGTGCGACCGGAGGTCGAGGACGAGGCCGGTGCGGCCGTGGTCGACCTCGACGCCGCCGAGCGCTGGTGGTCGCGCCGCTCCGGCGAGACACCCTCCCAAGCGTCGTAGATATCGTATATTCTCAATCTATTCCGGTCTTCGAAGAGGGGTGCATCACACGTGGCGACGCAGCGGAGCTGGTTCCGAGACCGGTCAGCACTCCTCCGGGTGGGCGTGACCGCGGGCGCTCTCGCCCTCGCGCTGGCCGGGTGCGGCACGATGATGCCGGGGGGATACACCGGCTCCGCCTCCGACCTCGACACCCAGGCGGCCGCCGGCAACGGGCCGGGCGTCACCGACGACTCGGTGAAGGTCGTCTTCATCGCGGTCGACCTCGACGCGGTCAAGGAGCTCACCGGCTTCAAGACCGCCTCGGTCGGTGACCAGGAGGCGCAGATCCAGGCCCTCGAGGACTGGGTCAACGACAACGGCGGCCTCGGCGGACGGACCATGGAGGCGGTCTTCCAGCTCTACGACGCGCAGACCGACTCTCCCGCCGCGGAGGAGCAGCTGTGCAACAAGATCACCCAGGACGACAAGGCGTTCGCGGTGGTCATGACCGGGCAGTACCAGACCAACGCCCGGCCCTGCTACGCCAACCGCAGCACCGTGGTCATGGACGCCTCGCTCTACGCGATGAGCCAGGACTACCTCGACGAGCACTCGCCCTACCTGTGGACCCCGAGCTTCCCGGAGTACGACTCCTTCGTCCGCTCCTACATCAAGGTCCTGGGCGAGCAGGACTTCTTCAAGGGTGAGGACGGCGTCGGCGTGGTCGCCGCGGACTCCCCGGTGAACCGCAAGACCATCGAGGGCCTGGCCGTCCCGCTGCTCGAGGACGCGGGCGTCAAGCCCGAGGTCGCGTGGGTCGACACGACCGACACCGGCACCCTCTTCCAGGGCCTCGAGCAGGGCGCGATCACCTTCCGTAGCAAGGGCATCGAGCGGGTCATGTTCCTCGGCGGCTCCCGCATGGCGTCGGTCTTCGCGACCGTCTCGGGCTCGCAGGAGGGCTTCGCGCCGCGCTACGCGATCTCCAGCTACGACAACCCGTCGTTCTTCCCGGCCAACCCCGACACGGTCCCGGGCGGGTCCATGGAGGGCATGGTCGGCATCGGCTTCCACCCGCCGCAGGACGTGCCGGACGCGCAGCTGCCCTTCCCGACCGGCGAGGCCGAGACCCAGTGCCTCGACATCTACAAGGGCGCCGGCATCACCTTCGAGTCGCGCGAGGCCGCCCGGGTGGCGCTGCCCTACTGCGACGCCGCGCGACTGCTCAAGCTCGGCGCCGACGGCGTGGAGGGTGACCTCAACGCCGCGGCCTTCGCGAAGGTCGTGGACGCCAACGGGTCCTCGTTCCAGAGCGCCTCCGGACTGGGCCAGGGCCTCGGTGACGGCGGCCGGGCCGCGGTGGCCAGCTACCGCGTGCTGCGCTACGACGAGGCGACCAACAACTTCGTCTACGAGGGTGACGAGGTCCCGTTCGATGAGGAGTGAGACCCCGATCCTCGCGTGCTCCGGCATCCGGGCCTCCTACGGCCCGGTGCAGGTGCTCTTCGAGGCCGGCCTGACCGTGGGCGCCGGCGAGATGGTCGCGCTCCTCGGGCCCAACGGCGTCGGCAAGAGCACGCTGCTGAAGGTGATCGGCGGGCTGCTGGCCCCCGACGCGGGCACCGTGCACCTCAACGGCATCGACGTCACGCTGGTCCCCAC
The DNA here is from genome assembly GCA_023415395.1 of Actinomycetes bacterium. Classification (GTDB taxonomy): domain Bacteria; phylum Actinomycetota; class Actinomycetes; order Propionibacteriales; family Nocardioidaceae; genus Nocardioides. Next base: position 3,936 of record JAEZKN010000433.1, on the reverse strand, counting down.
CCGCAAGCGGGTCGAGCAGGGGCTGTGCCAGGTGGTCGGGCAGGCGACGTTCCCCTCGCTCACCGTCACCGAGAACCTCACCATGCACGGGTACGCCTCCCGTGACCGCCGCTGGACCCGGGACGCCGTGGAGGCCGCCCTCGCGGTCTTCCCGCGCCTGCACGCCCGGCGCAACCAGCCGGCCTCCACGCTCTCCGGCGGCGAGCGCCAGATGCTCGCCCTGGCCAAGGCGATCGTCGTCGAGCCCAAGGTGCTCGTCATCGACGAGTTCTCGCTGGGCCTCGCGCCCGTCGTCGTCGGCGGCCTCATGGACCTGGTCCGCCGGCTCAACCAGCGCGGCACCGCGGTCCTGGTCGTCGAGCAGTCCGTGAACGTCGCGCTGTCGCTGGTCGACCGCGTCTACATGATGGAGAAGGGCGAGATCATCGCTGAGGAGAGCGCTGTCGACCTCGCCGCCGACCCGGAGCGGGTCCGCGCGCTCATGCTCGGCGGGCACGTCGAGCCGGCCGCCGGAGCGGTGATCTGATGGGCGGCTTCGACTTCGGCGTCGACCGGCTGGTCATCGGCCTGTTCACCGGCCTGACCTACGGCCTGCTGGCCGTCGGCCTCGTGCTCGTCTACCGATCGAGCCGGTTCGTCAACTTCGCCCACGGAGCCGTCGGTGCGTTCGGCGCCTCGGTGCTCGCGCTCTTCGTCGTCGACTGGGGCCTGCCGTACTGGCTCGCCTTCGTCGTGGCCATCGTCGTCGGCGGCCTGCTCTCGGGCCTGATCGAGGTCGTCGTCGTGCGCCGGCTCGAGGGCCGCCCCAGCCTGGTGGGCATGATCGCCACCCTGGGTCTGTCCCAGCTGATCCTGGTGATGTCGCTGCTGATCAACAGCGACGGCGTCAGCGGCTTCACCTACCCCAAGCCGACCTTCCTCCCGACCTTCGAGATCCAGGGCATCCCGATCGGCACGCCCTACGTCGCCATGCTCGTGCTCGCCCCGGTGCTGCTCGGCGGGCTGGGCTGGTTCCTGCGCCACCACCGCATGGGCGTCGGCATCCGCGCCGCCGCCGACGACCCGGACACCGCCCAGCTGGCCGGCATCCGCGCGCCGTGGATGGCCACGCTGGCCTGGACCATCGCCGGTGGCATCGCGGCGTTCTCCGCGATCCTCGTGACGCCGACGACCGCCGGCGCCGGCATGGAGGGCCTCGGCCCGGACCTGCTGCTCAAGGGCCTCGCCGGCGCCGTCATCGCCCGCATGTCGTCGATCCCGATCGCCATCGCGGCCTCGCTCGGCATCGGCGTGATCGAGCAGCTGCTGCTCTCCAACCCTGACACCCGCGGGCTGGTGACCGTGGTGATCGCGGTGATCATCGTCGTCGCCCTGCTGCGCCAGCCCGAGCTCGGCCGCGCCGGGCAGGACAAGGGCCGGTGGCGCCGGGTCGTGCTCCCGCCGCTGCCGCCGGAGTACCGCAAGATCCGCAGCATCCGCTGGCTTCCGCGGGTCTCGGTCGCGGTGGGCGTCGTAGTGTCGGTGGGCGTCGCCTACGTCGTCAGCAACGACACGGCGTCCGTCCTGACCCTGGTCGCGGGCTTCACGCTCGTCGGCCTCAGCGTCGGCCTCCTCACGGGCGTCTCCGGCCAGCTCTCCCTCGGCCAGTTCGCCTACGCCGGCATCGCGGCCGCGGCCTCGGTGCACGTGGCCGACTCGACCGGCAACTTCCTCTTCGGCCTGCTCTGCGGTGTGGTCTCCGCGGCGGTCGCCTCGGCGCTGGTGGGCATCCCCTCCATGCGGCTCAAGGGACTGGCGCTCGCGGTCTCCACGCTCGCCTTCGCCCTCGCGACGTCGACGTGGCTGCTGCGCCAGGACCTCTTCCTCGGCGACGGCCTCGCCCCGGCGAAGCCGACCTGGTGGGACTACCCGCTCGAGTACGCCGTCGACTACTACCTCTTCGCCCTGCTGGTGCTCTGCATCGGCCTCTGGGTGACCAACAACCTGCGCCACGGCGGCTTCGGCCGCATGCTCCAGGCCCTGCGCGACAACGAGCAGGCCGCGCGGGCGTTCACGGTGCCCAACCGGATGCGGATGCTCCAGCTCTACTCCGTCTCCGGCGCGCTCGCCGGTCTCGGCGGCATCGTGATCGGTCACGGCCAGAGCCAGCTGACGGTCAACTCGTTCCCGGCCGACGCGAGCATCGAGGTCGTCGCCGTCACCGTCGTCGGCGGTCTCACCGTGACGCTCGGCCCGCTCATCGGCGCGCTGCTGATCGTCGGACTGCCGGCGCTGTGGGGCATGGGCATCACGGGTCAGGCCGTGCTCGCCGTCGGCTGGCTGCTCGTCGTGATCTTCCTGCCCGACGGGCTCGGCGGCATCCTCGTGCGGGGTCGCGACGCGCTCTACGACGCCATCGCCCGCCGGCACGGGCTCGACCCGCTGCGCGTCCGGCACGGCGCGACCGAGCACGACGGACGCGAGTCGCCGCTGCACGCCGCGCCCCAGCTCGAGGGCCTCTTCGAGCGCGGCCCGGTCGCAGCCAGCACGGGTCGCCCGATCCTGGTGGTCTCCGACCTGTCGCGGCGCTTCGGCGGCGTGGTCGCGGTCGACCGGGTGGACTTCCAGGTCGCTCCGGGCGAGATCCTGGGCGTGATCGGGCCGAACGGCGCCGGCAAGACCACCTGCTTCGAGATGGTCGCCGGCTTCACGCGCCCCAACGCCGGGACCGTCGTCTTCGACGGCATCGACGTGACCAGCGCGACCCCGGAGGAGCGGGCCCGCGAGGGCCTGGTCCGGTCGTTCCAGGACGCCGCGCTCTTCCCCACGCTGACCGTGCGCGAGACGCTCATGGTCGCCCAGGAGCGGCGCGAGCCCACCCGGCTCTGGGAGTCGGCGCTCGGCGTCCCGACGGGTGAGCGGGCGAAGGCCGAGGCGGCCGACGAGGTGCTCGAGCGGATGCGGCTCACGCGGTACGCCGCGCAGGCGGTCGGGTCGCTCTCGACCGGCACCCGGCGCGTCGTCGAGCTGGCCTGCCTGCTCACCCTCGAGCCGCGGGTCCTCCTGCTCGACGAGCCGTCGGCCGGCATCGCCCAGTCCGAGAGCGAGGCGCTGGGCGACCTGCTGCTCGCGATCCGTCGCGAGCTCGGCACGACCATGGTCGTCATCGAGCACGACCTGCCCCTGCTCTCGCGGCTGTCCGACCGGATGATCGCGATGAACCTCGGCCGCGTGATCGCGGCCGGCACGCCCGACGAGGTCCGCAGCGACCCCGCCGTCGTGCGCTCGTACCTCGGCGCCGACCAGGCCGCCATCCAGCGATCCGGCCTGCACCTGGCCACGACCAACGGCTGACCCCACCAGAGGAGTAGTGACGTGAGGAACCCACTGAAGCGCCTGATCCGAGGCGGTGCCGCCCTGGCAGCGCTCCTGGTCGTGATGGTCGTGGCCGCACCGCCGAGCTTCGCGGCCCCGACCCTCGAGGTCAGCCAGCTGACCGGCCTGAAGGACGGCCAGACGGTCACCATCACGGGCACGGGCTTCAAGCCCAACCTCGCCAGCATCGCGCTGGGGCAGTGCGTGGTCGGCTACAAGGGCCCCTCGGACTGCAACACCGCGGGCGGCGCCACCTTCCGCAACGCGGACGCCAGCGGCAGCGTCGGGACCTTCACGATCGTGGTGAAGGAGAAGTTCGGTGCGAACGACTGCACCAAGACGCAGTGCGTGATCGCCGCGGGCCCGCTGCCCACCACCGAGGACGCCGCGACCGTCTCCGCGAACAGCGTGGAGTACAAGATGAGCTTCGGTGCGGCCGAGGAGGAGGCGCCGGCGACCACCGAGCCCGCGCCCAGCGAGACCGCGGCCGTCGCTCCGCAGACCGGCGGGGAGACGCTCCCGCAGACCGGCGCGGGTGACTCGGTCCCCGTGCTGCTGCTCGGCGCCACCGCGCTCCTCGCC
>JAEZKN010000584.1 GCA_023415395.1 Actinomycetes bacterium | reverse complement strand
TGACCAAACCGCGCCCTCTCGTGCCGGCCGGGTGCCGTGACCGGCGAGCTGCGGGAGTAGGCGGGCGGCTCAGGGATGCCGATTGGTCACCAACCGCAGCATCCGCACCCGAAAACCTGCGGTTGGTGACCAAACAGCGACCCTGAGCGGACCCTTCGGGGGCGTCAGACCTGGTCGAGGAAGCGGTCGAAGACGCGGGCGCCGAACTCCAGGGCGTCGACCGGGACACGCTCGTCGACGCCGTGGAAGAGCGCGGTGAAGTCCAGGTCGGCGGGCAGGCGCAGCGGGGCGAAGCCGAAGGAGGACATGCCGAGCTTGCGGAAGTGCTTGGCGTCGGTGCCGCCGCTCATCAGGTACGGCGCGACGATCGCGTCGTCGTCCTCGGCGAGGATCGAGCGGGTCATCGCGTCGACCAGGGCGCCGTCGTACGGCGTCTCCCACGGCTGCTGGTTGCTGACGTAGTCGATCGAGATGTCGTCGCCGACGAGCTCGGCGATCGTGGCGAAGAACTCGTCCTCGTAGCCGGGCAGGAAGCGGCCGTCGACGTGGGCGGTCGCCTCGGTCGGGATCACGTTCACCTTGTAGCCGGCGCCGAGCATCGTGGGGTTGCAGGTGTTGCGGATGACCGCCCCCATCATCCGGGCGGCACCGCCGAACTCCTCGACCAGGGCCTCGGCGTTCTCCGGGGTGGCCTCCTCGCCGGCGAGCTCGCCGACGGCGGCGAGCAGCGTGCGCATCGCCGGCGTCAGTCGTACCGGCCACTCGTGGGCGCCGATCCGGGCCACCGCCGACGCCAGGCTGGTGACCGCGTTGTCGTCGTTGATCATCGAGCCGTGGCCCGCGCGGCCCCGGGCGGTGAGCCGCATCCAGGCCATGCCCTTCTCGGCCGCCTCGATGAGGTAGACCCGACGGCCGCGCACGGTCGCGCTGAAGCCGCCGACCTCCCCCACGGCCTCCGTGCAGTGCTCGAGCTCCTCGGCGTGCTCCTCGACGAGCACCTGGGCGCCGTGGTGGCCGCCGGCCTCCTCGTCCGCGGTGAAGCACAGCGTGATCGGCCGCTTCGGCACCCGCCCCGTCCGCTGGCGGTCGCGTACGACGGACAGCAGCATCGCGTCGAAGTCCTTCATGTCGACCGCGCCCCGGCCCCACACGTAGCCGTCCTGCACCTCGCCCGAGAACGGGTCCACCTGCCAGTCCTCGGCGGCCGCGGGCACGACGTCGAGGTGGCCGTGGAGGAGCAGCCCGTCGCCGGAGCCCGGTGAACCGCCCCACTGCGCGACGACCGAGGTGCGGCCCGGCCGGGACTCGTAGAGCTGCGCGGAGATGCCGACCTCGTCGAGCAGCCCGGCGACGTACTCCGCGGCCTTGCGCTCCCCCGGGCCGTCCTGGTCGCCGTAGTTCGAGGTGTCGATCCGGATCAGCTCCCGGCACAGCTCGACGACCTCGGCGGCGGGGTCGGCAGCGGGGTCCACAGGCGCGTCCGTCATGGCCCCAGCATGGCACCTGGCCCGGCGCCCGACCCGATGCGGAACTTCGGTCGACCCTTTGCTACTGTTCCACCGCACTCGTCCGGGTGGCGGAATTGGCAGACGCGCTAGCTTGAGGTGCTAGTGCCCTTTATCGGGCGTGGGGGTTCAAGTCCCCCCTCGGACACCAGCAGGACCAGCACCACCACGCACAGCCCCGGGAGAACCCCGGGGCTGTCGCCATTTCTCGACCTTCCCCGCCGTCGCCCCACCTGCGCCTCACCGTCGCGGACGCAGGAATCCGGTGGCACGCAGGGCCCGCCAGATCTCCTCGCGCTGCTGCACGGCCACCGCCCCGGACACGTGCCGGGGATCGCGCCACACGACCGCCCCGTCGAGGACCGGCCGGCAGGCCGGGCTGTCGGGGCAGAACACCGGGTTGAGGTCGACGGTGGCGACGTCGGGATCGCCGATGGCCACGGCCTCGTACATGCTGTCGGCGACCGGCCGGTCCAGCGGTGGAGTGACGACGCACTCCTGGAGGCGGTCGGCGCGCGCGAGGCAGTCCAGGGGGTCGAACCCGCCGGTGTCCCAGCCGCCGGTGCCGAAGATGCTCTTGACGAGCACGGCACGCGCGCCGGCGTCCTGCACCTTCGCCACCGTGCGGGCGACGGCGTCGCGCTGCATCTCGTGGAGCGGTGCCTCCCTGCCGCCGTCGTGCCGGGCGATCCTGCCGTCCCAGACGTCGGGATCGGTCCGCGCCAGGTTCGCCAGGACGACGAGGTCCGGGTCCAGTCGGGGCAGCGTCCGGTCGTAGAAGCCCGCGCGGGCCTCCCGGCAGCGATCCTGTGTGCTCGTGCTCGCCTCGGTGTTGAGCAGGCCGTCGGGCCAGGGGCACGCGGCGACGATGCTCAGCGACAGCCGGAAGCCGCGCTCCTGCGCCAGCTGCACGAACCCGTCCGCGAGCATCCGGGCGTGGCTGTCACCCACCAGCACGACGTGGGGTCCGTCGCCGTCGACCACGAGGCAGTCCTCGGGCCTGGCCGGTCGGCACCAGGTGTCGTCGGGCCCGACGTCGCGCTGCACGGCCGCGAGGTCGAGGCCGGCCGGCACCCGCTGCCGCAGCTGGCGCTTGGCCGGGCTCGCCTCGACCGAGGTGTCCGTGGCGGTGCTGGTGGCCTGCACGACCGACGGGGAC
>JAEZKN010000231.1 GCA_023415395.1 Actinomycetes bacterium | reverse complement strand
AGGCCATCGAGGAGATCGAGGCCGCGCTCAAGGGCATGCTCAAGCCGGAGTACGAGGAGTCGACCCTCGGCCAGGCGGAGATCCGCGCGATCTTCCGCTCGTCGAAGATCGGCAACATCGCCGGCTGCATGGTCACCAGCGGGGTCATCCGCCGCAACGCGAAGGTCCGGGTCATCCGCGACGGCGCCGTCGTCGCCGACAACCTCGACCTGGCGTCGCTCAAGCGCGAGAAGGACGACGCGTCCGAGGTCCGCGAGGGCTTCGAGTGCGGTCTGGTGCTGCGCAACTTCCAGGACATCAAGGAAGGCGACATCGTCGAGGCGTTCGAGATGCGGGAGATCGCCCGCAGCTGATCCATCGGGTCTCGACACGCCGGTTCGTTCCTCGCCGGCTGCTCGACCAGCGACACCGTTGGTCGAGCAGCCGGCGCGAGGGACGAGCGCCGGCATATCGGGACCATCCGCTCGAGGAGTAAGAAGGAACCATGAGCAACCCCCGCGTCCGCAAGATCGCCGACCGGATCCAGGTCATCGTCGCGGAGATGCTGGAGCGACGGATCAAGGACCCGCGGCTCGGCTTCGTCACCATCACCGACGTGCGGGTGACCGGGGACAGCCAGCAGGCGACGATCTTCTACACCGTCCTCGACGCGAGCGCCGACGACGACGCCGCCCGCGCGGCCTCGGCGGCCGCCCTCGAGTCGGCCAAGGGCCTGCTGCGCTCGGAGGTCGCCAAGCAGCTCGGCATGCGGCACGCGCCGACGCTGGAGTTCATCCACGACGCGCTGCCGGAGAACGCCCGGCACCTCGACGAGGTGCTGGCCAAGGCGCGCGAGCTCGACGAGCAGCTCGCGGCCGCGCGCGGCACGGCGTACGCCGGCGAGGCCGACCCGTACAAGAAGCCGCGCGACGTCGAGGACGCGGAGGACGCGGAGGACGCCGAGGCCGCCGACTCCGACGACGACGAGTGAGCGACGGTCTCGTCGTCGTCGACAAGCCCGCCGGGATGACGTCGCACGACGTCGTCTCCCGGGTGCGCCGGCTGGCCGGCACCCGCAAGGTCGGCCACGCCGGCACCCTGGACCCGATGGCGACCGGGGTGCTGGTGCTCGGCGTCAACCGGGCCACGCGCCTGCTGGGCCACCTGATGCTGACCGAGAAGGCCTACGACGCCACGATCCGCCTCGGTGTCGCCACCACCACCGACGACGCCGAGGGCGAGGTCACCGCCACGGTCGACGCCGCCGGGCTCGACGAGGCGACGATCCGGGCGGCGGCAGCGGAGTTCGTCGGGGACCTGCTCCAGGTGCCGACGGCCGTCTCGGCGATCAAGGTCGACGGCAAGCGCGCCTACCAGCGGGTGCGCGACGGTGAGGAGGTCGAGCTCGAGGCCCGGCCGGTCACCGTGCACGAGCTGACCGTGACGGACGTGCGGGTGTCGGCGGCCAGCACCGAGCTCGACGTCTCCGTGCGCTGCTCCAGCGGCACCTACATCCGCGCGATCGCGCGCGACCTCGGCGCCCGGCTCGGCGTCGGGGGGCACCTGACCGCGCTGCGGCGCACCGCGGTCGGGCCCTACACGCTCGCCGGTGCCCACACGCTGGAGACCCTGGCCGAGGACTTCACCCTGCTCCCGATCGCCGACGCCGCCCGTGCGGCCTTCCCCGCGGTCGACCTGGACGCCCGCCAGGCGGGCGACGTCCGCGTCGGGCGGCCCCTCGACGTCGACCTCACCGGGCTGACCGGGGTCTTCGCCCCGGACGGCTCCTTCCTCGCGCTCTACGAGCCACGGGACGGACGGGCGCGCCCCGTGGCGGTGTTCACCGGGTGACCCCCGATAGTGTTCTCGCCGTGCAGATCTGGCGATCCCTCGACGAGGTGCCGACCGACCTCGGGTCGACGGTCGTCGTCATCGGCAACTTCGACGGGGTGCACCTCGGCCACCGCCACGTCGTGTCGCGCGCCCGCGAGATCGCGGACCGCGACGGGCTGACCGTCGTGGCCGTCACCTTCGACCCGCACCCGATGGCCGTGCTGCGGCCCGAGCACGCTCCTACGACGCTCACCTCGCTCGAGGTCCGCGCCGCCCTGCTCGGCGAGGCCGGTGCCGACGCGGTCCTCGCGGTGCCCTTCGACCGCGACGTCGCGGCGTGGACGCCCGAGGAGTTCGCCGAGCGCGTCCTCGTCGACGGGCTCGGTGCGCGCGCGGTCGTCGTGGGCGCCAACTTCCGCTTCGGCAACCGGGCCTCCGGTGACGTGGCCACGCTGCGCGAGCTGGGGGAGCGCCACGGCTTCACCGCCGAGGGCATCCCGCTCGACGGCGGCCCGCAGGTGTGGTCCTCGACCTACGTCCGCATGAGCCTGGCCGCCGGCGACGTGGCCGGCGCCGCCGAGGCGCTCGGCCGGCCCTACTCGGTGCGCGGCGTCGTGGTCGAGGGCGACAAGCGCGGACGCGAGCTCGGCTACCCGACCGCCAACGTGCCGACGACCGCGCTGACCGCGGTGCCCCCGGACGGGGTGTACGCCGGGTGGCTGCGTCGCGTCGACACCGGCGAGGTGTTCCCGGCCGCGATCAGCGTCGGCACCAACCCGACCTTCGACGGCGTCCGCGAACGACGGGTGGAGAGCTACGTGCTCGACCGCACCGACCTCGAGCTCTACGGCGTCGAGGTGGAGGTCAGCTTCGTCGAGCGGCTGCGCGGCATGGTGGCGTTCGGCTCGGTCGAGGCACTCGTCGAGCAGATGAAGGACGACGTCGACCGGGCGCGCGAGCTGCTCAGGTGAGCGACGCGGACCTCCGCGCGGCGGAGACCTGGTTCCTCAAGCACGGTCTCCCGTACTTCGTGCCGTCCGAGCGGGCGGCGGTCCGCACGGCGCTGCGCCCCGGTCGGACGCTGCCGCTGCTGCTCGTCGTGGTCGTGGTCGCCGTCGCGGCCGGCTGGGCCCTGGCCTACTACGCCGACGAGATCTCCGCCGGACCGGCGATCCTGCTGTCGATCGTGCTCGCCGCGGCGGTCTGGTACGCCCTCACCGCGCTGCGGTTCCGGCCGATCCTGGTGTGGAGCCTCAGCCGGACCACCGGCACCCTGGTCCGGCTGCTCCCGAACATGTCGCGGGCGCTGCCGCTGCTGCTGGTCTTCGTGACCTTCCTCTTCATCAACGCCGAGGCGTGGCAGATGACGGCCAGCCTCACCCCCGGGCTGCTCTGGATGACCGTGCTGCTCTTCACCGGCATCGGCGTGGTGTTCCTCCTCGTCCGGCTGCCCGAGGAGGTCGACAAGGCCGACGACGAGGTCGACGACGCCTTCCTGCTGCGGGCCTGCGCCGGGACCCCGCTCGAGCAGCCGTGCGCCGACCTGGTGGCCGACCCGGACGCCGACCCGGCGTCGTACGCCCAGGTCACCGGCTACGAGCGCTGGAACCTGATCCTCGCGCTGCTCATCGTGCAGGCCGTGCAGATCCTGCTGCTCGCCGCGACCGTCTTCGTCTTCTTCCTGGTCTTCGGCTCGCTGGTGATGGACGAGGACGTCCAGCTCGCGTGGACCGGCCTGGAGTCGCTGCGCAACGCACCCGGCCTGCCCAGCGTGTCGGTGCAGCTGGTCCAGGTGTCGATCTTCCTCGCCGGCTTCTCGGGGCTCTACCTCACCGTCTCGACGGTCACCGACGAGACCTACCGCGAGCAGTTCTTCTCCGGCGTGACCCGCCAGCTCGAGCGCGCGGTCGGCACCCGCGCGGTCTACCTCGCGCTGCGCGAGCGGGAGTAGTCGAGCACGTCCGCCGCGCCGGCCTGGAAGCGCTCCATGAGCGCCCGGATCGCCGGCACGTTCTCGGTGCCGGGCCGGTGCACCATGCCGACGTGGCGCTCGCCGAACCCGGCCGCCGGCCGGACCTCGACCTCGGGGTGGCGGAACGCCGTGAGCGCGAGGCTGGGCAGCACGGTGACGCCCAGGCCGTGCGCGACGAGGTTCTGCACGACGACGTAGTCGTCGCTCTCGTGCAGCAGCCGCGGCTCGAACCCGGCCGCCCGGCAGCGCTCAACGAGGTGCTGGCGGCACCGCACGCAGCCCGCCACCCAGTCCTGCTCGGCCAGCCAGTCCTGCTC
>JAEZKN010000220.1 GCA_023415395.1 Actinomycetes bacterium | reverse complement strand
CACCAGGACCGCGTCGCCCTGGCTGGCCGCGGCGGCCACGACCGTCGGCACGGCGACGCCCGCGCGCCCGGCGAGGATCGTGACCAGCGCCTCGTGCTCGACCAGCTGCAGGCGGGTCGCGTCGGGGGTGTCCTGGTCGCGGTAGACCACGGTCCGCCACCAGCGGGCCGCCCGGTGGGCGTCGGTGGCGTCGCGCCCGTAGACCTTGACGACCAGCGGGGTGTCGCCGGGACCGGTCGCCTCCACGAGGCGGACCCCCCACGGCTGGTCGTCGGCGAGCCGCAGGTTCTCCGCCTCGACCCCGAGCTCGGCCAGGCTGCGCCGCACCTGGGCGAGGTCGGGATGGCCGGCGGGTGAGCCCAGGAGCACCAGGGCGAACGCGGCGGCGGCGATGCCGACGCCGAGGGCGCCGATGACGTCGGTCGGGCCGCCGGTGCCGATGATCCACGCGGCCAGGCACTGGACCGCGACGATCGCCACCGCGAGCCGGCGGTAGGCCAGCACCAGCCACGGCCGCATGGCCAGCAGCACCGCGGTGGTGGTCGCGACGCGGACCGTCGGGAAGGTGTCCGGCGTCGAGGACCGCACCGGCCCGGGGGAGAGCTCGGGCAGACCCGCCCCGACGAGGATCGACGTCACCGTCACGGCGCCGGCCGCCAGGGCCATCGCCAGCAGGACCGTGAGCAGCATCCGCCCGCGCCGACGCACGGAGAAGACGGCCAGCACGGCGATGGCGACCGCGTATCCCGCGCCCAGGGCGTAGGCCGCGTCGAAGAGGCTCGTCACCCACTCGGGCAGGTCGATCGCGACCCGGCGCACCGCCCGGTCGAGCGGGCCGCCGCCGTCGGAGACGGCGACGGTGCTGACGAGCAGCACGAGGACCCCGACGATCGCGAAGGCCAGGTCGACCGGCCGGCGGGTCGAGCCGGTGTCGTTGACGAAGAGGCGCCGCGAGCTCTCAGCCACGTGAGGTCTCCGCGAGGTCGCGCCGGTGGCCCAGCCGCTCGAGCCACGAGACGAACACGTGGTGCAGGTGGTCGGCTCCGACGACCATGGCGGGCGGCATCTCGAACTCGGCCGGGTGGACGACCATGCCGCGGTCCTGCCACCCGCCGAGGCCGCCATGACAGGCGACCAGGCCCTCGAAGGCGGCGACCTCGCCGAGGTCGTCGATGAGGCTGTTGACGTAGATGTCGGGCGACTCGGGCATGGACGCGGCGCGCAGCACGAACTCCGCGGCCCGGGGACCGTACGCCGCCAGCGGGTCCGAGCCGAGCACGACCCCGTCACGGACCCGGTGCTCCCCGTCCCTCCCGAGCGCCACGGGTCCGTGCTCGGCGGTCTCCACGACCGTGAAGCCGATGCCCGGGTGCGCGACCAGGCCGGGCACGAGCCCGGGGTAGCGCGTGGCGAGCTCGTCGAGCGTCAGCCGGTGCCGCTCGCCGGCGACGTAGACCAGGCCGAGGTTCCCGGAGCCGAACACGAGGAAGCGCTCCTCCTCGCCGCGCTCCTCGGGCTCGGGCCCCAGCGTCTCCGCGGTGATCCGGTCCGAGGCCCGGTCGAGGGCGCGCCCCACGACGGTCTCGTGGTCGGCGTTGCCCGCGACCATCGAGTTCAGCCGACCGGTGCCCTCGGCGTTGTCGGTCGCCGCGACGGTCGTGGTCGCGGAGAGCCGGGAGACGAGCGCGGCCAGGTCCTCGCCGTACCGGTCCGCGAAGGTCGCGCCCTGCGACTGGCCGTGGTCGGACAGCACCACGACGTGGTAGCGGCGTGGGGCGACGGCGGCGACCGCCTCGATCTGCGCGAGGGCGGCGTCGATGCCGGCCAGGGCGTCGAGCGACTCGGGCTGCAGGATGCCGGCGTGGTGGGCCACGGCGTCGTAGTCGACGTAGTCCACGTAGATGCTGCGCCGGCCCGTGAGCATCGCGTCGCAGACCAGCGTGGTGTCGAGGTCGCGCACCACCCCGTTGAGCGCGGCGCGCTCGGCGGCGAAGGCCCAGCCTCTGTGCACGCGCGGCTGGACGTCGCGCCGCACGGCGCGGGCCGCCTGGAACCGCTCGCGCGCGATCTCGCTGACCGCGCGGATCATGCTGCGGGTGAAGCCGGACGGGCGGCTCAGGAACTCGGTGATCGTGCGCCGGGACTCCCGCGTCTCGTGGCCGCGCCCGATCGCGCTCATCGTGGCGTACGCCGTGGGGGCGTCGCCGGTGAAGAGGTTGCCGACCGAGACGCCGTCGTCGGCGAGGAGGCCGCGGCCGTTCGACAGCCTCTCCTCGATCAGCGCGGCGTCGGCGGGTCGGTTGGCGACGAACACCTTGCCCGTCGGGCGGTCGACCCAGCGGAAGGCCGGGATGCCCTCGATCGTCCCGTGCAGGATGCCCATCTGGCTCGCGGGTGTGGTCGCGGGCAGCTTCGGCCGCCACTCGGCCCGGCGGTGGGACCCGCTGCGCAGCCACCGCGACAGCGTCGGGACCGTGCCCGCCCGCACGCACCAGTCGAGCACCGGGTAGGGGACGCCGTCGGCCTGGACGAACACCACGCCGTCGACGTCCGGGTCGGTGAGGTCGACCCGCTGCCGGTGCGCGCGCCGCAGCAGCCAGGCGGTCACCGCGTCGTCGGTGCCGGCGGTGGCGACCCAGACGAACAACGTCGTCACCGAGGCGACGATCCACGCCGCGAGCAGCGCCCAGAGCAGGTCGCCGGCGTCCCCACCGCCCTGGGGCAGGTAGACGACCACCCACACGACGATCGCCTGACCCAGGAAGCCGATCAGCACGCTCCCCACCCAGCCCAGCCGGATCGCGAGCTCGACCAGCACCACCCGCAGCAGTGCGCCGACGACCGCGAGCAGGAGCGCGGTGACCACGGCCTGCTCCCAGCCGACGATGTCGAAGCCGGGCAGCACCCACGAGGAGATCGCGAGGCCGATCGTCGCACCGGCGAGGGCCACCACGGCACGGCCGGCGTCGCCGAGGCGCAGCTGCCACGAGGCCATGGACCGACGGTAACGGTCCGGTGGGGGCCGGCGCTGGCCCGTTGTGGGTGATTCTGGGGAGCTCCTGGGCGGCCCGGGGCGAGGGGTCAGGCGGCGCCGAGGTCGGCGTCCATCGCCGCGACGTAGTCGCGCTTGATGGCGCGCCACGCCTCGTCGGTCATCGTCCGCCGCCAGTACGGCGAGCAGGACATGTCCGCGCGGGGCACGCCCCGATCGAGGAGGAGGTGCCGGCGCAGCGCGCGGACCTCGTCCGCCTCGCCGTGCACGAATGCGTGGACCCGGCCGGCGGGGAACTCCAGCGCGGCGATCGCGTCGGGGAGCAGCGCGGCGTCCGCCGCGCTGCCGGTGCGGTGCAGCCAGACCAGGTCCAGCTCGCCCGGGGAGGGCAGGGGCACCTCGTGCTCGGGGCCGTCGCACACGAGCCGGCCGACCGTGCGCGCGCCGGCCGGGACCGCCGCCAGGGAGGCGGCGATGGCAGGCAGCGCCGACTCGTCGCCGACCAGCAGGTGCC
>JAEZKN010000202.1 GCA_023415395.1 Actinomycetes bacterium | reverse complement strand
GGTCGCGCCCGAGCCCGAGCCCGACCCGCTGGCCGGGGCCGGCGACGACGCGGTCTGGTGGGGGCTGATCGGCGGGGGTGTCCTGGTGGTCGCGCTGCTGCTGCGGCCGGTGCTCGCCCGCCGGCGTACCTGACGGCTAGGAGCGATTCGGCGGAAATGCCGCGCCGCGGGCCACCCTCACGGACACTCGTGCCATGGTCCTGGGGAAGGTGCTGAGCGTGGTCGGAGCCGTCGTGCTCACGGTGGGTCTGACGACCCCGGGCTCGGCCGAGGAACCGGCGCGCCGGGCGGCCAGCCTCACGATGACGGTCAACGGCGGCTACGGGTCCTACGTCGGCGGGCAGGGGCTCACCCTCACCGGCCAGCTGCCGAAGGCCGGCGTGCGCAAGATCTGGCTCGAGCGGCACATGAACCGCCCCGGCGACGCCTGGACCACGGTGGAGGACCTGCCCTACCGCGGCACGACCCGGGCCGACGGCTCCTTCACGATGGCCATCCGCGCCTCCGACATGGTCGGGCTCAGCTACCGCGTCCGCGGCGCGCAGGGTGGCGGGAACACGCCGAGCGTCACCTTCGACCCCGGGTCCCAGGACGTCACGCTCGAGGTGGTCAACCTGCTCGGGCTGCCGCTCGACCCGCTGCCGCTGGTGCCGTTCTACATCGAGGCCGACACCACGCCCGACCACGTGTTCGGTCGTCCGGACCTCCAGAACCTGCCCGTCTTCCGCGGCCGTGACGCCACGCTCCAGCTCCGGGTCAGCCCCACGGAGTGGGAGGACGTCGACACCGCGACCGTGCAGTCCGACGGCACCGTCTTCTTCGACCAGCCGCAGGTCCGCGGCCTGGGCGAGCACGTCTACCGGGTCCGGCTGGAGGACTGGACGCGCGACGGCAGCGACATCGGGTGGCAGGCCTCGTTCCCGACCTACGTCCGCGTCGGCCTCCCGCTGCGCGGCACCCGCGGGCCGGCCACGGCACGCGCCGAGTTCCCCGGCGAGGAGCGCGCGAGCGCTGTGACCGGGACGGCGGCCTCGAAGTACCGGTGGTACCCCGTGCTCTTCGGGTTCGACTGGGAGGAGGGCCAGGACCTGGACAGCCCGCCCAAGAACGGCGCGAAGAAGGGCCGCTGGATCCAGTACTCCGACGGCGCGGGCCGGGTGGGCAAGCACAACGGCCAGCTCCGCCTCGACAGCGGCCGCCGGCTGACCCGCTTCGCCGAGGGCGACTTCGGCACCACCCGGGCCACGCTCGCGGGCAACGCCAGCGCCTACGGCCGGTGGGAGACCCGGTTGCGGATCAAGACCTTCGAGAGCGGGTCGAAGGACTACGACGTCGTGCTCGAGCTGGTCCCCGAGAAGGCCGCGGACTACCAGTGCGGCCGGCAGAACATCACCGTCGCCCGCTACGACGGCGCCGCCGCGCGGATGAGCTTCGGCGTCAACGCCGGCACGACCCGGTGGACCAAGACGATCAAGGCGCCCTCGCTGCTCACCAGCATCCCCGCCTTCGCGGTCGAGGTGGCCAAGGACCACATCGCCTGGTTCGTCAACGGCAAGCCGGTCGGGGTGGTGCGCAGCAGGGCCGCGGTGTCCGACGTACCGATGACGATGCGCTTCAGCCTCGTCGGCGACGACTCCGAGCACAAGAACACCGCCGCCTACTCCGACTGGCAGCGCTTCTTCGGCATCGCGCAGGGCGCCCAGGTCAAGAAGGGCCCGTCGCTGAGCAAGTCGGCGCTCACCGCCTGCGTCGACCGCCGCTGACCCGCGGAGCACGAACGGCGCCGCACTCGCGTGCGACGCCGTCCTGGGTGGCGGAGGTAGGGGGATTCGAACCCCCGAGGGCGTTAACCCAACCCGCTTTCCAAGCGAGCGCCATAGGCCACTAGGCGATACCTCCGCGGAGGAATGTACCGGTCGGCGTACGACGCGGCGAAATCGGCCGGGGCTGCTTTTGGTGCGCCGCCCGCCGCTCACTACACTCGGGGCCAACCCCCCGTGTGGCGGCACCTCGCCCAACTCCCCCAGGGCCGGAAGGCAGCAAGGGTAAGCGAGCTCTGTCGGGTGCGCGGGGGGCCTTTTCATGCCCGGGTCGGGGGTCGCCGTCGGCTGTAACGCGGGGTTGGACCCACTGGTGACCCCGTTCGAACAGGGTGACCAGTGGGTCCAACCCCGCGTTACAAGCGGCGGCGCCCCGCGACCTACCGGGTGTCGGACCGGGTGGTTAGGGTTCTTGCGTGGAGTCACCCCTCGCGCTGTACCGCCGCTACCGGCCGGAGACGTTCGCCGAGGTCATCGGCCAGGACCACGTCACCTCGCCGTTGCGCTCGGCGCTGGCCAACAACCGGGTCAACCATGCCTACCTGTTCTCCGGGCCGCGCGGGTGCGGCAAGACCACGAGCGCGCGCATCCTGGCGCGGGCGCTGAACTGCGAGCAGGCGCCGATCGCCGACCCGTGCGGGGAGTGCGACAGCTGCCGGGACCTGGCGCGGGGCGGGCCGGGGTCGATCGACGTGATCGAGATCGACGCGGCCTCGCACGGCGGCGTGGACGACGCGCGCGACCTGCGGGAGAAAGCGTTCTTCGCGCCGGTGAAGAGCCGTTACAAGGTCTACATCATCGACGAGGCCCACATGGTGACGACGCAGGGCTTCAACGCCCTGCTCAAGCTCGTCGAGGAGCCGCCGCCGCACCTGCGGTTCATCTTCGCGACCACCGAGCCCGACAAGGTGCTGCCGACGATCCGCTCGCGCACCCACCACTACCCGTTCCGGCTGATCCCGCCGCGGCTGCTCTCCTCCTACCTCTCCGAGCTGTGCGAGAAGGAAGGCGTGCGGATCGAGCCGGCCGCCCTGCCGCTGGGCGTCCGCGCCGGGGCCGGGTCGGCTCGCGACACCCTCAGCGTCCTCGACCAGCTGCTCGGCGGCGCCGGCCCCGAGGGCGTCACCCACGAGCTCGCCACCGGTCTGCTCGGCTACACCCCCGACACGCTGCTCGACGAGGTGGTCGACGCCTTCGCGGCCGGTGACGGCGCGGCGGTGTTCGGCGTCGTCGACAAGGTGATCGAGACCGGGCAGGACCCGCGCCGCTTCACCGAGGACCTGTTGCGCCGGCTGCGCGACCTCGTCATCGTCGCCGCGGTGCCCGACGCCCCGGCCACCGGCCTCATCGACGTCTCCGAGGACCAGGGCGAGCGCCTGGTCGCCCAGGCCGCCCGCTTCGGCGCCGCCGAGCTGAGCCGCGCGGCCGACATCACCGCGGTCGGCCTCACCGAGATGCGGGGCGCCACGGCGCCGCGCCTCCTGCTCGAGCTCCTCTGCGCCCGCATCCTCCTGCCCGGCGCCGACCACGGCACCGAGGGCGTGCTGGCCCGGCTGGACCGGCTCGAGAAGCGCCTGACGATCAGCGGTACGCCGAGCACGCCCGCGCCCGCGCCGGCGACCGCTCCCGCCC
>JAEZKN010000161.1 GCA_023415395.1 Actinomycetes bacterium | reverse complement strand
CCTTGGGCAGCTTCTTGCCCTGCTCGAGGCCGTCGCGCATGAGCGCGTCGCGCTCGGCGTCGGAGTAGACGAACTCGTGCTCGTGCGGCTTGTTCCAGCGCAGGCGGTACAGCGGCGGCTGGGCCATGTAGACGTAGCCCTGCTCGATCAGCTTGGGCATGAAGCGGAACAGCAGCGTGAGCAGCAGCGTGTTGATGTGGTGGCCGTCGACGTCGGCGTCGGCCATCAGCACCACCTTGTGGTAGCGCAGCTTCTCGATGTCGAACTCCTCCTGGATGCCCGTGCCCAGGGCGGAGATGATCGCCTGCACCTCCTGGTTGCCCAGGACCCGGTCGATGCGGGCCTTCTCGACGTTGAGGATCTTGCCGCGGATCGGGAGGATCGCCTGGATGCGCGGGTCGCGGCCGGACTTGGCCGAGCCACCCGCGGAGTCACCCTCGACGATGAAGACCTCGCACTCGGCGGGGTTGGTCGACTGGCAGTCGGCCAGCTTGCCGGGCAGGCCGCCGCCGCCCAGCAGGCCCTTGCGGTTGCGCGCCAGGTCGCGGGCCTTGCGGGCCGCGATACGCGCCGAGGCCGCGGCCTGCGCCTTGCGGATGATGTCCTTGCCCTCGGCCGGGTTCTGCTCCAGCCACGCGCCGAGCTGGTCGTTGACCACGCGCTGGACGAAGCCCTTGGCCTCGGTGTTGCCGAGCTTGGTCTTGGTCTGACCCTCGAACTGCGGCTCACCGAGCTTGATCGAGATGATCGCGGTCAGGCCCTCGCGCACGTCGTCGCCGGACACCCGGTCCTCGGGCTTCTTCATCAGGCCCCACTCGAAACCCCAGTTGTTGACCAGGGAGGTCAGCGCGGCGCGGAAGCCCTCTTCGTGGGTGCCGCCCTCGTGGGTGTTGATGGTGTTGGCGAAGGTGTGGACCGACTCCGAGAACGTCGTGTTCCACTGCATGGCGACCTCGAGGCTCATGTGGTTCTCGACGCCGTCGGGCGTCTCGGCCTCGAAGGAGATCACCGTGGGATTGGCCGCCTGCTTGGACCGGTTGAGGTACTCGACGAAGTCGACGAGCCCGCGGTCGAACCGGAACACCCGCTCGGAGCCGCCGCCCTCGGCCCGGCGCATGGCGTCGCTGTGGGCCTGGTCCACCTCGGCGGGGACGGTGCCGTCCTGGACGGCGTCCACGACGCCGTCGGCCTCGGGGCGCTCGTCGCGCACGACGATCTCGAGGCCCTTGTTCAAGAAGGCGTACTCGCGGATCCGCGAGGTGATCGTCTCCAGGTTGTACGTCGTGGTCTCGAAGATGTCGGGGGAGGCGTAGAAGGTGATCGTGGTGCCGGTGCGCTCGCCGTCCTCCATCGGGCGGACCTGCTCCAGCGGCCCGTCGGGCACGCCGACGCTGAAGGTCTGGCGCCACAGGTGCCCGCGGTTCCTGACCTCGGCGACGACCTTGGTCGAGAGCGCGTTGACGACCGAGACGCCCACGCCGTGCAGGCCGCCGGAGACCTTGTAGCCGCCACCGCCGAACTTGCCGCCGGCGTGGAGGACGGTCAGCGCGAGGGTGAGCGCGGGCAGCTCCTGGCCGGGCGCGGTGTCGGTCGGGATCCCGCGGCCGTTGTCCTCGACCCGGACGCCGCCGTCGGCCTGGAGCGTCAGCACGATCCGGTCGCAGTGCCCGGCGAGCGCCTCGTCCACCGCGTTGTCGACGATCTCCCAGATCAGGTGGTGCAGGCCGCGTTCGCCCGTGGAGCCGATGTACATGCCCGGCCGCTTGCGGACGGCTTCGAGGCCCTCGAGGACCTGGATGGCGGAGGCGTCGTACTGGACCTCGTCGTTGGCGCTCACGGGACCTCTTCTGCTGCTCTTGACATGGCGAAGGCCGCTGCGCGAGGGCTGGGCGGCCAACCGCCATCGTACCCCTCGGAAGGCCGTATTCCACGTGTCGCCGCTGCCGGAGGGGGCGTCCGGAGGGGAAATGTCGCCCTGAGAGCGTCCTGCGCGCCGTCACGAGCGCCGAACAGGGGGGTCGACAGGGGCCAGTACGTCCCTACGGCTCCCGGATCGTCTGGCTCAGCCGTAGGTGTCGCGCGGACCGCGACCGTCGCGGACCGAGCGCGGGCCCTTCTTCCACGTGGGCAGGTGCGGGCCCTGGACGTCGATGGCGGTGACCGTCCCGTGGCCGAGCTCCTCGTTGAGCCGCCGGACCACCGTCGGGGCGAGCAGCCGCAGCTGGGTGGCCCACGCGGTGGAGTCGGTGCGGACCACGAGGCGCCCGTCGGCGAAGGACTCGGGAGTGCAGTGCTGGGCCACCTGGCCGCCGACCAGCTCGGCCCACCGGCCGAAGACGCCGTGCACCCGGAGGTCGAGGCCCCACCCGTGGTCCTCGACCAGGCGGCCCAGGGTGGCGTCGAGCAGCTGCGGGTCGCGGTCGTCGGGGTGCGCGCCGGAGACCCGACCGCGTCGCGGGGTGTCCTTCGAGCGGAACTTCTTGCGCGCTGCCGGCGTGGACTTCGCCGTCGCCCGGGTCAGCGCCTTGGCCAGGTCGAGACCGTCGTCGCGGTGCTCGGGAGCGATCTCGCCCGTCTGCTCCGGCGGCTCGGGCTGCTCCTCACTGCTCACGGACCACCTCCCCGTTCGCGACCGAGAACCGGGCCCCGGCCAGCGCCTCGGGCACGTCCGCGGGCACCGCCGCGGTGACGAGCACCTGCTCCGCCCCGGCCACGAGGTCGGCCAGCTGGAGCCGCCGCTCGGTGTCGAGCTCGGCGAAGACGTCGTCGAGGATGAGGATCGGGTCGTCGCCGTCGGCGCGCAGCAGTTCGTAGGACGCCAGGCGCAAGCCCAACGCGAACGACCACGACTCCCCGTGGGACGCATAGCCCTTCACCGGCAGGTCGCCCAGCGTGAGCAGCAGCTCGTCGCGGTGCGGGCCGACCAGCGAGACCCCGCGGTCGAGCTCGTCGCTGCGGCGCGCCTCGACCTCGGCCAGCAACGCCTCGGTGAGGTCCTCGCGCCGGGTGCGGCCCTGCAGGTCGAAGGACGGCTTGTAGGCGATGTCGGCGTCGTCGCGGGTCGCGCCCCGCGCGACCGTCGCGTAGGCCTTGCCGACGTAGGGGCGCAGCTCCTCCACCAGCGCGAGCCGCTCGGCGAGCAGCTCGGCTCCGGTGCGGGCCAGGTGCGCGTCCCACACGCCGAGGGTCTCGAGGCTCCCCTTGCTCATCCGCGCGGTCTTGAGCAGCGAGTTGCGCTGTCGCAGCACCCGGTCGTAGTCCGAGCGGACGCCGGCCAGGCGCGGCACCCGGAGCACCAGGAGGTCGTCGAGGAACTTGCGGCGGTCGCCCGGGTCGCCCTTGACCAGCGTCAGGTCCTCGGGGGAGAACACCACGGTCCGCACCAGGCCGACGATCTCGCGGGCGCGGGGGAGCGGGGACCGGTTGATCCGGGCGCGGTTCGACCTGCCCGGGTTGAGCTCGACCTCGAGCACCGCGGTGCGACCGTCGCGCACCACCGCGGCCCGGACGACGGCCTGGTCGGCCCCGGCCCGGACCAGCGGGGTGTCGCTGGCGACCCGGTGGCTGGCCAGCCGGGAGAGGTAGTCGATGGCCTCGACGAGGTTGGTCTTGCCCTGACCGTTGCGTCCGATGAACGCCGTGACGCCGGGCTCCAGCGCCACGTCCGCGGCGGCGTAGGACCGGAAGTCGTGCAGGGTCAGGTGCGAGACGTACACGTCACCGCCAGGTCAGGCGTCGGGGTTCGCGTCGCCGCCGACGGGCGGCTCGGTGTGCACGGCGTGGCCGCCGAACTGGTTGCGCATCGCGGCGATCGCCTTCATCGCCGGGCTGTCGTCCTGGCGCGAGGTGAAGCGCGCGAAGAGCGAGGCGGCGATGACGTGCATCGGCACGGCGTTGTCGATCGCGGCCTCCACGGTCCACCGGCCCTCGCCGGAGTCCTCCGCGTAGCCGGCGATCTTGTCCAGGTGCTGGTCCTCCTCCAGGGCCGCGACCAGGAGGTCGAGCAGCCAGGAGCGGATCACGGTGCCGGAGCGCCAGGAGTCGAAGACCTCGGCGACGTTGTCGACCAGGTCGACCTTCTCCAGCAGCTCCCAGCCCTCGGCGTAGCTCTGCATCATGGCGTACTCGATGCCGTTGTGGACCATCTTGGCGAAGTGCCCGGCCCCGGGCTTCTTGCCGGCGTGGACGAAGCCGCCCTCCTCGGGCTTGAGCGCGTCGAGGGCCGGCTGGACCTTGGCGACGTCCTCGTCGGTGCCGCCGCACATCAGGGCGTAGCCGTTCTCGAGGCCCCACACGCCGCCGGAGACGCCGCAGTCGACGAACCCGATGCCCTTGGCGGCCAGCATCTCCGCGTTCATCTGGTCGTCGGTCCACTTGGAGTTGCCGCCGTCGACGACCAGGTCGCCCTCGCCGAGCAGCTCGCCGAGCTCGCGGATCGTCTCGCGGGTCGGGTCCCCGGCGGGGACCATCACCCAGACGACCTTGGGGGAGGGGAGCTGCTCGACCATGGCGGCCAGGCTCTCGGCGTCCGCGAGGTCGGGGTTGCGGTCGTAGCCCACGACCGTGTGCCCCGCGTCCCGCAGGCGCGTGCGCATGTTGCCGCCCATCTTGCCGAGTCCGACCAGTCCGATGTCCATGTCACGACACTAGTCGGGCGCGACGAGGCAGCGCACGGCGTGTGGCGGGAGGTCGAGCAAGCGCGCGAGCGAGCCTGCGAGGTCGCGACTGCGCGTCGAGACCACCGGGGCCACCGAGGGACCGATCAGGAGAGCAGACGGCGGGGCATCAGCAGGTACCGGAACGGAGCCGCATCCTCGCCGTCGCCCGGCTGACCACTGAGGACGACCGGCTTGGAGGCCTGGGTGAAGGCCAGCTCGACGACGGGCTGGTCGATCGCGGTGAGGCCGTCGAGCAGGAACTGCGGGTTGAAGCCCGTGGTGATGTCCTCGCCGGTGACGGTCGCCTCGATCGACTCCGAGGCCTGCGCCTCGTCGCCGGACCCGGCGTCGAGGGTCAGGACGCCGTCGCTGAAGGCCAGCTGCACCGCGGTGTTGCGCTCGGCGACCAGCGCGACGCGCTTGACCGACTCGACCAGGGCGGCCTTGTCGACCAGGGCCGTGGTCTGGTGCTCGCTGGGGAAGAGGCTGCGGACCTTCGGGAACTCGCCGTCGAGCAGGCGGGTCGTCGTGCGGCGTACGCCGCCGGTGGCCTGGCCCTCGAAGCCGATGATGCCCTCGCCGGTGCCGGTCGAGGCCAGGGCGATCGTGACCTCGCCTCCGGCGGTGAGCGACTTGGCGGTGTCGCCGAGGACGCGGGCCGGGACGAGCGCGGCCGCCGACTCGTCCGGGGTGCGGGGGCTCCAGTCGAGCTCGCGGTGCGAGAGCCGGAAGCGGTCGGTCGCCAGCAGGGAGATGGTCGAGCCGTCGATCTCGATCCGGACGCCGGTCAGCACGGGCAGCATGTCGTCGCGGCCCGCGGCGGTGACGGCCTGGGCGACCGCGTGCGCGAAGGACTCGGCGTCGACGGTGCCGGTGGCGGCCGGCATGTCCGGCAGCGAGGGGTAGTCCTCGACCGGCATGGTCTGCAGGCTGAAGCGCGCCGATCCGCAGGTGAGCGAGACCCGGGACCCGTCGAGGACCATGTCGACCGGCTTGGCCGGCAGCGAGCGACAGATGTCCGCGAGCAGCCGGCCGCTGACCAGCGCCTTGCCCTCGTCGCTGACCTGCGCGGCGAGCGTGGCCCGGGCCGAGGTCTCGTAGTCGAAGGTGGAGAGCACCAGGCCGTCGTCGCTGGCCTCGATCAGCAGGCCGGCGAGCACGGGCACGCTCGGGCGGACCGGGAGGCTGCGGGCAGCCCAGGCGACGGCATCGGCGAGGACGTCGCGCTCGACGCGGAACTTCACAGTGGTTCCTTCGGGTCGGTCGAACTCCAGGTTTTCCGGAGAGATTCGTGGGATGCGCATCCTGCCACGCGACGCCGACCGGTGGGAGTTGTCCCCAGGAAGGGGGCCGGGTGGATGTTCACGAGGGATCGGGATGTCTGGAGGTACGTGGGAGTCATAGCGTCGGTGGACACTGTGGACAACGGCCGTCGTCGCAGGTCAGGTGCGGTGTTCGGCGTGCACAGCCCTTGTGGAATCACAAATGAGGTACTCGCGTCCCGTGTGGAGCGCGGCCGCCGTCCCGGCAGATCGCTGTCGTTCGTCCACAGGCTCTCCCGGGCGGCGGGACGACGAACCACATTTCCTCCACAAGCTGCCGGACCGGTCCTCAGCCCTGGCGCGCGTGCATCTTGACGCGGTTGGTGAGCTCGGAGACCTGGTTGAAGACCGCGCGGCGCTCCGCGAGGAGCTGGTTGATCTTGCGGTCGGCGTACATCACCGTCGTGTGGTCGCGGTTGCCGAACTGCGCGCCGATCTTGGGCAGGGAGAGGTCGGTGAGCTCGCGGCACAGGTACATCGCGATCTGACGCGCCATGACCAGGTGCCGACCGCGGCTGGGACCGGTGAGCTCCTCGATGGAGAGGCCGAAGTACGCCGCGGTCTGGGCGATGATCAGCCCGGCGGTGATCTCGGGCTCGCCGCCCTCGGGGATCAGGTCCTTGAGCACGATCTCGGCCAGGGTCATGTCGACCTCCTGGCGGTTGAGGTTCGCGAAGGCCGTCACCCGGATCAGCGCGC
Organism: Actinomycetes bacterium; assembly: GCA_023415395.1. Classification (GTDB taxonomy): domain Bacteria; phylum Actinomycetota; class Actinomycetes; order Propionibacteriales; family Nocardioidaceae; genus Nocardioides. The sequence continues at coordinate 11,454 of JAEZKN010000161.1, read as the reverse complement.
CCTCGAGCTCGCGGATGTTGGTCTGGATCTTGCTGGCGATGAACTCCAGGACGTCCGGCGGCGCGGTGAGGCGGTCCATCGCCGCCTTCTTGCGCAGGATCGCAATGCGGGTCTCGAGGTCCGGGGGCTGGACGTCGGTGATGAGGCCCCACTCGAAGCGGTTGCGCAGGCGGTCCTCCAGGGCCTCGAGCCGCTTGGGCGCCCGGTCGGAGGTCAACACGATCTGCTTGTTGGCGTTGTGGAGCGTGTTGAAGGTGTGGAAGAACTCCTCCTGGGTCTGGGTCTTGCCCTCCAGGAACTGGATGTCGTCGATGAGCAGCACGTCGACGTCGCGGTAGCGACGCTTGAACCGGTCCTGCCGGTCGTCGCGGATCGCGTTGATGAACTCGTTGGTGAACTCCTCGCTGGACACGTAGCGCACCTTGGCGCCGGTGTACAGCGAGCGGACGTAGTGGCCGATCGCGTGCAGCAGGTGCGTCTTGCCCAGGCCGGAGTCGCCGTAGACGAGCAGCGGGTTGTAGGCCTTGCCCGGGGCCTCGGCGACCGCGACGGCCGCAGCGTGCGGGAAGCGGTTGGAGGAGCCGATGACGAAGGTCTCGAAGGTGTACTTCGGGTTGAGGCGCGTCTCGAGCGCGGTCGGGCGCTGGGTGGCGTCGGGGGGATCGAGCGGGGAGGGCGGCAGCACGCGCGTCGCCTCGACCGGATTTGTCGATATGTCGTTATGACCACTTGTCGGCTTGTCGACGGGTGGCTCGGGCTCGGGCACCGGGGTGGGCGGCATCTCCTCGAGTTGGGGATTCACCGTGACCGCGATCCGGATCTCCCGGCCGAAGCGCACGGTGAGCGCGTCCTCCAGTTGGCCGCGCAGCCGGCCCTCGAGCTGGCTGCGGGTGAAGTCGTTGGGCACCGCGACGATGGCGGTGCTCTCGTGGAGGGTGACCGGCTCGCTGGCGCGCAGCCAGGCCCGCTGGTTGGGCTGCAGGTCGTCGACGACGCCGCGCCAGGCGACGTCCAGGTCGGGGCCGAGGTCCGAGGTGCTCTGCTCCACCGTTCCCACTCTCTGTGTTGCTCGTCGGCCGGCGTCCGGGCCTGATGGTGGTCCATCGTGGGGGACGCCGGGCGCCTCCCGCAGGAGAACGCTCGGTTCTGAGTCCACAACTTTGTCCACAGGTTGTGAACCTGGTCCCTCTCCTGTGGAGAGAGTCCGCACGAGACCTCCCGGCATCCGGTCCGAGCCGGTGTTTCTGCAGGTCAGATGCCCTTTGTCGAGATCGTGACCGGGGTCACACGGGCCGCTGCCCTGGACCGTTGCACAGGTGGCGGGGAACCTCGTTGTCAGCGAACGTAACAAGCGTGACGGGGCCCGAGCAAGCCGTCATCCACAGGTTCGGGCGGTGTGGTCCAGCGTCGGTTTGACCCTGTGGAATCGCAGCGCGTACCGTTGCTCGGTCACCCGGTGTCGACGGGTGCCGCATGTCCACGACAGAGCAGTCTCGCGTGGGTGGGCGGTGCCGGCCGAACCGGCCTCCGGGCCGGTCGCAGCACTGTGCTCCGACCCGCGTGACTGCCCTGACAACACCATGGAGAGAAGCTCGTGAGCAAGCGTACGTACCAGCCGAACAACCGCCGCCGTCACAAGGTGCACGGGTTCCGCCTGCGCATGCGCACCCGCGCCGGGCGCGCCATCCTGTCGCAGCGTCGCCGCAAGGGCCGCAAGAGCCTCGCCGTCTGACGACGGTCGACCAGGCCGGGACCGGGTCAGCCGCGTGCTGTCCTCGGCTCACCGCCTCACCGACGGTGCCTCGTTTCGCGAAGCGGTCCGCACGGGCCGCCGCAGCGGAGCGCGCACCGTCGTGGTGCATCTGGCACCGGGCGGGGACTCGGGGACGCCACGCGTCGGCTTCGTGGTCAGCAAGGCCGTGGGCGACGCCGTCACCCGCAATCGCGTGAAGCGCCGGCTGCGACACCTCGCCCGGGAGCACGTCTCGTCGCTCCCGGGCTCTGCTGTGCTCGTGGTCCGGGCGCTGCCCGCGGCCGCGACGGCGTCCTCGGCCGAGCTCGGGGCGGACCTGTCCCGCTGCCTGCGGCGGGCCTTGGCCGGCGAGCAGGTACGCGCGTGAGGTACGACCCGCTGCGCTGGCTGCTCATCGGCCTCCTGCGCGCCTACCGGCTGCTGATCAGCCCGCTCTACGGCCAGGTCTGCCGCTACCACCCGACCTGCTCGGCGTACGCCCTCCAGGCCGTCACCGAGCGCGGCAGCATCATCGGGTCCTGGCTCACCGTCCGCCGTCTGGCGCGCTGCCACCCCTGGGCCCGCGGCGGCTACGACCCGGTGCCCTCCCGCCGTTCCTCGATGGGCTCCGGCTCATCTCCGACACCTCAGCAAGGAGCCTGATCCGTGGGATTCCTCGGCGACATCGGCGGCCTCATCATGACGCCGCTGTACTACGCCATCTCAGCGATCCTGGTCGCGTGGCACGCGGTCCTCACCCGCCTGGGCATGGACCCCGACGGAGGCGGCACCTGGGTGCTGTCCATCGTCGGCCTGACCCTGGTCGTGCGCGCACTGCTGATCCCGCTCTTCGTGCGGCAGATCAAGGCCAGCCGGAACATGCAGCTGATCCAGCCCAAGGTGAAGGAGCTGCAGAAGAAGTACGGCCACGACCGTGAGCGTCTCGCCCAGGAGACGATGAAGCTCTACAAGGAGAGCGGCACCAACCCGTTCTCCTCGTGCCTGCCGATCCTCATCCAGATGCCGATCTTCCTGGCCCTCTTCCGGCTGCTGGACCACCACGCCGAGGAGGGCGGCGTCGCCTTCCTGAGCAAGGACCTGGCCCAGAGCTTCGTCAACGCCGACCTGTTCGGGTCGATCCCGATCGAGGCCACCTTCCTGCGCTCGGGCGGCGACGTGTCGGTGCAGATCCTCGCGGCGCTGCTGGTGGTCGCCATGACCGCGACCACCTTCACGACGCAGCGCCAGCTGATGAGCAAGAACATGCCGCCGGACGCCCTGACCGGCCCGTACGCGCAGCAGCAGAAGCTCCTGCTCTACGTGCTGCCGGTCGTCTTCGCCGTGGGAGGTATCGCCTTCCCGATCGCCGTGCTGTTCTACTGGACCACCTCCAACCTGTGGACGATGGGCCAGCAGTTCTACGTGATCCGCAACAACCCGGCCCCGGGTACGGCTGCGGAGACGGCCAAGAAGGAGCGCGACGCCGCGAAGGCCGCGCGCAAGGGGACGCCGGTCGAGACGGTCGCCCCCGAGCCCGAGCCCGAGCAGGAGCGCCGCCCTCAGCAGCGGCAGCAGCCCAAGAAGCAGTCGCGCGAGCAGCGCAAGAAGAAGGCCGGTGGGGCCAAGCCCACCCCGAAGCAGAAGCCCGAGGGAGGCACCAGTGACTGACGACGTCACGAACGACGAGACCCTGGAGAACGACGAGCTGCCGGGCGGTGCGCCCGGTTCTCGGATCGAGCAGCTCGAGCGTGAGGGCGACATCGCCGCCGACTACCTCGAGGAGCTCCTCGACATCGCCGACCTCGACGGCGACCTGGACATGGACGTCGACGGCGACCGCGCTGCCGTTTCGATCGTCGGGGCCGACCTCTCCCAGCTCGTCGGCGCCAGGGGCGAGGTGCTGGACGCCCTGCAGGAGCTGACCCGGCTGGCGGTCTACCGCGAGACCGGGGAGCGCTCGCGCCTGATGCTGGACATCTCCGGCTTCCGGGCCCAGAAGCGCGAGGAGCTGGTCAAGCTCGCCGAGGAGACCGTGGCGCGCGTCAAGGAGTCCGGCTCGCCGGCGGCGCTCGACCCGATGTCGCCCTTCGAGCGGAAGGTCGTGCACGACGCCGTGGCGGCCGCCGGCCTGACCTCGGAGTCGGAGGGCGCGGAGCCGCGCCGCCATGTGGTGGTACTCCCCGCGTGATCGCATGACGGACCACGTTTCACGTGAAACACCCTCCGCCCCGGAGTCGGCGCGGAGGGTGTTTGCGTCTGACCGGATGCCCCTGGCGGAGCGGTACGCCGAGCTGCTGGCCACCGACGGTGTCGTCCGGGGCCTGATCGGCCCGCGGGAGGCACCCCGGCTCTGGGATCGGCACCTGGTGAACTGCGCCCTGCTCGCCGACCTGGTCCCCGGCGAGAGCTCGGTGTGCGACATCGGGTCGGGAGCCGGCCTTCCCGGCGTGGTGCTGGCGATCGCCCGACCGGACCTGCAGGTGACGCTGGTGGAGCCGCTGCTGCGCCGCACCACCTTCTTGGAGGAGGTCGTCTCCGAGCTGGGCCTGGCCCAGGTCGAGGTCGTGCGGGGCAGGGCCGAGGCGCTGCACGGCAAGCGTCGCTTCGACGTGGTGACGTCGCGTGCCGTGGCCCCGCTGGGCCGGCTCCTGGACTGGTCGATGCCGCTGGTCGCGCCCACGGGCGCACTCGTGGCGATGAAGGGCTCCTCGGTGGCCGAGGAGATCGAGGCCGCCCGTGGTGAGCTGGCGCGGTGGGGTTGTGCGGAGCCCGAGGTGAGGGTCCTGGGCGAGGGCGTGGTGGAGTCCACAACGCTGGCCCTCCGGGTGGCCTGGGCCGATCCGTCCCGGGTATCTTGGCCGCTTGCGGCACCGCCCCAGGGCGGTCGATCGACACGACGCGCGGCCCGCAAGCGCGCGACATCGGACCGGAGGCGACGGGCGTGACGGAGTTTTCCACCGGTGGGGGGACGCCCGCTGAGCGTGGTTATCCACAATCAGGCGGCACTCCTCCACAGGACTCCCCGAGTCCGGACAACCCAGATGTTTCACGTGAAACCGGGTTCTCCGTCCGGACCGCGGCGGACCTCGCCGTCGCTGCTCCCGACTTCGTGCACGACCAGACGACGCCGCTGGCCCGCGCGGCCGAGCACACGGTGCTGGCCCGACACGGGGCTCGGATGCGCCCGCCGATGGAGCGGCCGGCGTCCACCCGGATCTTCGTGGTCGCGAACCAGAAGGGCGGCGTCGGCAAGACCACGTCCACGGTGAACGTCGCCGCCGCACTCGCCCAGCTGGGCCAGAAGGTCCTCGTCATCGACCTCGACCCGCAGGGCAACGCCTCGACCGCACTCGGGGTCGAGCACCGCCGGGGCGTGCCCTCCACCTACGACGCCCTCGTCGACGGCGAGCCGCTCGAGGAGGTCGTCACCGCGTGCCCTGAGATCGACAACCTCTACGTCGTGCCCGCGACCATCGACCTGGCTGGCGCCGAGATCGAGCTGGTCTCCGTGGTGGCGCGCGAGAGCCGGCTGCGCAAGGCGATCTACGGCCACCCCCTGGTCGGGAGCGCCGCCGAGGCGGGGGAGGACCGGTTCGACTACGTCCTGGTCGACTGCCCGCCCTCGCTCGGGCTGCTGACGCTCAACGCGCTCGTGGCCGGCAACGAGATGCTCATCCCGATCCAGGCGGAGTACTACGCCCTGGAGGGTCTGGGCCAGCTGATCGAGACGGTCGAGATGGTGCGGGCCCACCTGAACCAGGGCCTGTCGATCTCCACGATCCTGGTGACGATGTACGACGCCCGCACCCGCCTGGCGGCCGGCGTCGCCGAGGAGGTCCGCGAGCACTTCGGCGACCAGGTCCTCAAGACCACGATCCCGCGTTCGGTCCGCGTCTCCGAGGCCCCGTCCTACGGGCAGACGGTGATGACCTACGATCCCGGATCGCCGGGTGCGCTGTCCTACCTCGAGGCGGCGCGCGAGATCGCGACCAAGGGAGCTCCCTCATGACCGCCGCCAACCGCCCGCAGCGCCGCGGCCTGGGCCGGGGCCTGGGGTCGTTGATCCCCACCGGGCCGGCCGAGGCCGAGGAGGCGTCCGGGGCACCTCAGGACCAGGGAACGACGGAGTCCGGCGGCGCCGCGACGGCCAACGCCGAGCTCGAACCGGTGGCCGGCGCCTACTTCGCCGAGGTGCCGCTGGACCAGATCACGCCCAACCAGGTGCAGCCCCGGCAGGTCTTCGACGAAGAGGCGATGGCCGAGCTGGTCCACTCGATCCGCGAGATCGGCGTGCTCCAGCCGGTGGTCGTGCGCAAGCGCGGTCCCGAGCAGTACGAGCTGGTCATGGGCGAGCGCCGGTGGCGCGCCTCGCGTGAGGCCGGCCTCGACACGGTCCCGGCGATCGTCCGGGAGACCGACGACGTGGACATGCTCCGCGACGCGCTCCTGGAGAACCTGCACCGCTCCCAGCTCAACCCGCTGGAGGAGGCGGCGGCCTACCGGCAGATGCTGGACGACTTCGGCTGCACCCACGAGGAGCTGGCCGAGCGCATCGGCCGTTCCCGGCCGCAGATCAGCAACACGCTGCGCCTGCTCAAGCTCAGCCCGGCCGTGCAGCGCCGGGTCGCGGCCGGCGTGCTGTCCGCGGGCCACGCCCGCGCGCTGCTCTCGGTCGAGGACTCCGACCTCCAGGACCGGCTCGCCCAGCGAGTCACCGCCGAGGGCATCAGCGTCCGCGCGCTCGAGGAGATCGTGGCGCTGCGCGAGGGGAGCGAGGGGACGCCGACGCGGCGCGCCGCGCGGCCCAAGCCGTTCGCCCCCGGCCTGGTCGACCTGGCCGACCGGCTCTCGGACCGGCTCGAGACCCGGGTGAAGGTCGACCTGGGGAAGAGCAAGGGCAAGATCACCGTGGAGTTCGCCTCGCTCGACGACCTCCAGCGCATCGTGGACATCATGGACCCGCGCAACCGGAGCGACAGGCCGATCTAACGATCTAGAGATGTAGCGCCTTGTCGTTAGGCCGATAAGTCGACAAAACGACTCAGGCGCTCCGGCGGGCCCGGCGGCGCTCGAGCTCCTCCGCGTCGAGGCGCTCGGCCTCCTCCGGCGTGGGCGCGCCGCCGCCGTACGACGCCGGGAGCCACCACGAGCCCGGCGGCTGCTCCTCGGCCGGGTAGGCGCGGATCGTCTCGTCGAGCAGCCCCGCCATGGTCGCGCGCAGCGCCGCGGTCTCGGCGACGGGGTCGGCACCGGTCGGGTGCATCGGCTCGCCGACGGTGATCGCGATCGTCTTGCCACGGGAGAAGTCGCGGGGGTGATCCTTGGTCATCATCCGCTGGGTGCCCCACAGCACGACCGGGAGGATCGGGACGCCTGCCTCCGCCGCGATGCGGACGGCTCCCGTCTTGAACTCCTTGAGCTCCATCGACCGGGAGATCGTCGCCTCCGGGAAGATCCCGACCGCCTCGCCGGCGCGCAGGTAGTCGACCGCGGTGCGGAACGAGGCGACGCCGGCGCCGCGATCGACCTCGATGTGGTGCATCGATCGCATCACCGGACCGCCGATGCGGTGGGCGAAGATCTCGCGCTTGGCCATGAACCGGACCAGGCGGCGCGACGGGTGGGCCGCGAAACCGCCGTAGACGAAGTCGACGTAGCTGATGTGGTTGCAGGCCAGCAGCACCCCGCCGGTGCGCGGGACGTGCTCGGTCCCGGTCATCACGAAGCGCTGGCCCAGGAGCCGGAAGGCCGTCTTCGCGGAGCCGATGATGAACGGGTAGGTCAGGTCGCGCACGGGGGGAAGTCTCTCAGTACCGGGTCTGGAGGAAGTCCGCGATCCGGCCGATGGCCTCCTCGAGCACCTGGACGTCGGGGAGCGTGACCAGCCGGAAGTGGTCCGGTGCGGGCCAGTTGAAGCCGGTGCCGTGGGTGACCAGGAGCTTCTTGGCCCGCAGCAGGTCGATCACGAAGGTCTCGTCGTCCTCGATCGGGTACACCTCGGGGTCCAGGCGCGGGAAGCAGTAGAGCGCTCCGCGCGGGGCGACGTTGGAGACGCCCGGGATCTCGTTGAGCAGCCGGTCGGCCAGCTTGTTCTGCTCGTAGAACCGGCCGCCCGGGACGATCAGCTCCTCGATCGACTGGTAGCCGCCCAGCGCGGTCTGGATCGCGTGCTGGGCAGGCACGTTGGCGCACATGCGCATGTTGGCGATGAGCGTGAGGCCCTCGAGGAAGTCCTCCGCGACCTCCTTGGGGCCGGAGATCATCACCCACCCGGCGCGGTAGCCGCAGACGCGGTAGGCCTTGGAGAGGCCGCTGAAGGTCAGGCAGAGCACGTCGCTGCCGGCGTACGTCGCCGCGTGGTGGTGCACCGCGTCGTCGAAGATGATCTTCTCGTAGATCTCGTCGGCGAAGACCACGAGGTCGTGGCGCCGGGCGATGTCGATGAGGCCCTTGACGGTGTCCTCGCTGTAGACGGCGCCGGTGGGGTTGTTCGGGTTGATGATCACCAGCCCGTGGGTGTTCTCGGTGATCTTGGACTCGACCTCGGCCAGGTCCGGGTTCCAGCCGTTGCTCTCGTCGCAGGCGTAGTGCACCGCGGTGCCGCCCGAGAGGGTGATCGCGCCGGTCCACAGCGGGTAGTCGGGTGCCGGCACGAGGATCTCGTTGCCGTCGTCGAGGAAGGCCTGGAGCACCATCGTGATGAGCTCGGAGACCCCGTTGCCGATGAAGACGTCCTCCACGGAGACCTCGCGCAGGCCGCGGCTCTGGTAGTACTGCGCGACCGCGGTGCGCGCGGGGTAGATGCCCTGGCTGTCGCTGTAGCCCTGGGAGTCCGGCAGGTGGTGGACCATGTCGGCCACGATCGCCTCGGGCGCGTCGAAGCCGAACGGCGCGGTGTTGCCGATGTTGAGCTTCAGGATGTGGTGACCCTCGGCCTCGAGCCGCTGGGCCTCGACGAGGATCGGGCCCCGCACGTCGTAGCGGACGTTCTGCAGCTTCCGGCTCTGTCGAATCTTGCGCACCTGCCCATGGTCGCAGGACCGGTCCTAGGATGGCATCCGGGTATCACGCACAGGAGGTGTGATGTCGCGCAAGGTCGTCCGGCTGACGCTGGACCATCTCGAGGCCTTCGACGGCCCGTGCCGCTCCTGCCTGTTCTGGGAGCGCGACCCCGTGCGGCGCGAGCGGATCGCGGACCCGGCGGCCGAGAAGGACGCCTGGGTCTCCGAGGTCCTGCGGGAGTGGGGCTCCTGCGGCCGCGTGGTCCTGGTCGACGGGGTGCCGGTGGGCTACCTCGTCTACGCCCCCGAGGCCTTCGTGCCGGGCGCGGCGGCCTTCCCGACCGCGCCGGTCTCCCCGGACGCGGTGCTGCTGACGACGGCGTACGTCGACCCGGCCCACCGCGGCGGCGGGCTGGGCCGGATGCTGGTGCAGGGGATGGCGCGCGACCTGATCCGGCGCGGCGGCACCGGCGCGATCGAGGCGTACGGCGACCTGCGCGGCCGGTCCGGGCGCTGCCTGCTGCCTGCGGACTTCCTGGGCGGGGTGGGCTTCAAGACCCACCGCCCCCACCCGGCGACCCCGCGGATGCGGATGGACCTGCGCACGGCCCTGACGTGGCGCGAGCCGGTCGATGCGGCGAAAGACCCGCTCATGGGAGCACTGAGGCCCGCGCCGGGATCGACGCGGGCCTCGAGGGCTGAGAACTAGCTCAGGCGATGGGTCTCGATACGCCCGTCAAGCAATGAAGTCCGAGAGCTCGTTGAGGAGCGTGGCCTTGGGCCGGGCTCCGACGATGGTCTTCACGACTTCGCCGCCCTGGTAGACGTTGATGGTCGGGATGCCGGTGACCCGGTAGTTCGACGGGGTCACGGGGTTCTCGTCGACATTCATCTTGAAGAACGTGATCTTGTCACCGTGGGCGGAGGCGATCTCGTCGAGGATCGGGGCGACCTGGCGGCACGGGCCGCACCACTCCGCCCAGAAGTCCACGAGGACCGGCTTGTCGGACTTGAGGACCTGCGCGTCGAACTCGGCGTCGGTGACGGCGTTGATGTTGCCCACGGGGGACTTCCCTTCTGAAGGTGAACTCTGAGGTCTGATCACAGTCAACAACCACCCGCGGGTGGTTGTTCCGCGGCGCGCGGGGAGGAGCTCAGGCTCCGGGGGTGGAGACGACCTCGGGGGCCATCTCGGCGTCGGCGCGGGCCTGGGCGTCGGCCGGGCCGGAGGCGGCGTGGTCCAGCTCGGCGAGGTAGCGCTCGGCGTCGAGTGCCGCCGCGCAACCGGTGCCGGCCGCGGTGATCGCCTGGCGGTAGTGGTGGTCGACGAGGTCGCCGGCCGCGAAGACGCCGGGCAGGTTGGTGCCGGTCGAGGGGTGGCTGGCGATGACGTAGCCGTTCTCGTCGAGGTCGACCTGGCCGGGCAGCAGCTCCGAGCGCGGGTCGTGGCCGATCGCGATGAACAGGCCGGTCGCGTCGAGGGTGCGGGTCGCGCCGGTCACGGTGTCCTTGAGGGTGAGCGACTCGAGCCGGTCCGCGCCGTTGATCTCCTCCACGACCGAGTTCCACAGGATCTCGAGCTTGGGGTCGGCGAACGCGCGCTCCTGCATGATCTTGGAGGCGCGCAGCTCGTCGCGGCGCACGATCAGCGACACCTTGGAGCCGAAGCGGGTCAGGAACGTCGCCTCCTCGATCGCGGAGTCGCCACCGCCGACGACGGCGATGTGCTGGTCGCGGAAGAAGAACCCGTCGCAGGTCGCGCACCAGGAGACGCCGCGACCGGAGAGCTCCTCCTCGCGCGGCAGCCCGAGCTTGCGGTAGCCCGAGCCCATCGCGAGGATCACCGCGCGGGCGTGGAAGGTGCCGGTCGCGGTCTTGACGACCTTCACGTCACCGGTCAGCTCGACCTCGACGACGTCGTCGGGCACGAGCTCGGCGCCGAAGCGCTCGGCCTGGGCGCGCATCTCGTCCATCAGCGCCGGGCCCATGATGCCGTCGCGGAAGCCGGGGAAGTTCTCGACCTCGGTGGTGTTCATCAGCGCGCCGCCGGCGGTGACCGAGCCCTCGAAGACGAGCGGCTTCAGGTTGGCTCGGGCCGTGTAGAGCGCGGCGGTGTAGCCGGACGGGCCGGAGCCGATGACGATCACATCACGCACATCGCGGACATCGGTCATGGAGGTCGGTTCTCCTCGAGGATCGGTGGGCACAGCCGCGTCGGCTGGCACTGACTAGAACCGATCGTAGGTGAGGAATCTTCCCGCTACCGCGCCGGCAGGGTGATCGAGCGGACCACCTCGTCACGACCGCACAGGTAGAGGTCGACCACCTGCGTCTCGCCGCGGGCGGGGCGGTAGACCAGCACCGCCGGGCTGCCGTCGTAGCGGATCCGCACGGCGGTGCCCGCACCCGGGTCGCGACCGATGCAGCGGGCCTTGGCCTCGAAGAGCATCGCCCCGGAGTCCAGCTCGGCGACGTCGCGCTCGGGCCGGAGGCGGAGTGCCTCGTCCCCGAAGTCCTGGGAGGTCACGCGGGCCGCCGACGACTGGGTGGTGACCTCGGGTGCGTCGGCGTCGCCGCCGGCGAGGCTCTCGCCGTCGCTCGGGTCCTGGCTCTCGAGAGCGTGGTCCTGCCGGCGCTCCACGGCCGCGGTGCCGCCCGCGTCGGAGGCGGCGGAGTCGTCCGCGTCGTCCCCGGAGCCCCCCAGCTGCCCGATGCCGACAC